>CAKRAT010000042.1 GCA_934295165.1 uncultured Dorea sp.
TAGTGTCCTTCTTCGGTTTTGTGAAATACTGCAGGGTATATGAATTTCATAATTTGTCATCCTTTCAAAAAGTGTTCTTGTCTATTATATGATTTTTGGTAGAGGAAAACAATAGGTGGATGGAATAATGTACAATTTCTCCGAGTAAGATAATAATAATCGAAAAGCTGTCAGTGAGGAATCATAGACGATGCGGTATAGACGATGTATCAGTGTAATACTAATGTCCTTTGTACTTCTTTTACAACCAGTATATGCAGTTCCATCGGAAGAAAATCAACCGGAGAGTACACAGGAAAATACCACAGAAAACGGGAAAAACCAACAGGAGCAGATCAGTGCACCGTCGGCAATCCTGATGGAAGCATCAACAGGACAGATCATATATGAGAAAAATCCAGATGAGAAATTACCACCGGCGAGTGTAACGAAAGTGATGACATTGTTGCTGATATTCGATGCACTGGAAAGCGGCCAGATCAAGCTGGAGGATGAAGTGACAACATCTGAATATGCGGCGTCTATGGGTGGCTCACAGGTGTTTCTGGAGCCGGGAGAGATACAGACGGTAGACACGCTGATTAAATGTATTTCCGTAGCAAGTGCGAACGATGCCTGTGTGACAATGGCTGAATATATCTGTGGAAATGAAGAAGAATTTGTTGCAAAGATGAATAAACGTGCAAAAAATCTTGGTATGAAGAATACTCATTTTGTAAACTGCAACGGTCTGGACGCAGACGGACATCTGACAACGGCGAGAGATATTGCATTGATGTCAAAGGAACTGATCACTACATATCCGCAAATCTTCAATTACTGCAATATCTGGATGGAGAATATCACACATAAAACGAAAAAGGGTGAATCAGAATTCGGACTCACAAATACGAACAAACTGATCCGCCAGTATGAATACGCAACCGGACTAAAGACCGGATCCACTAGCAAAGCCAAATTCTGCGTATCCGCAACCGGAAGGAAAGACGACATTGATCTGATCGCTGTGATCATGGCAGCAGACGACAGCAAAGCCAGAGTCAGAGATGCGATCACCTTATTGAATTATGGCTTTGGAAAATGTCAGAAATACACCGAAAAGAAACAAAAGGAGATATCACCGGTCGAAGTCCGGGGAGGCACGGAAAAAGAAGTAAATGTACGTCAGAAAGGTACATTCACCTACGTAGACACAACAGGTGCAGATCTGTCTAAAATAAAAAACAAAACCAGAAAAGACAAAAACGTAAAAGCCCCATTAAAAAAAGGCGAAAAAGTAGGCGAAACGATCTACTATCTGAATGGAAAAAAGATTGGGTCAAGAGATATCATTACAACAGAAAAAGTCGAGAAACAAAATTACGGAAGCGCATTAGAAAATGTGTTGGAAGAGTACGTACTTTAGAAACATTATGCACTTGAAATAGGCTATATACTTCCGCCATCATAACATTCATACTTCGGTTATTTAATCTTTCAGGTATTCGATATTCACGGAATAAAAATTACCATAATTGTCCTATTGCACTCACAGGTTACAATTCCGCTGTTAAATTCATTATCATTGGTCAATCACGACATGAGAAAGACTTGGTGTTCTGGTTCGGGTGTATATGGAGCGATGTTAGAAGTTGTTAGGGCGTCAGAATTTTCGTTACCCGGAATAGGAGTCACTGTTTGAGCCGTATGGCGAGTTTGACTCCTAGGCCGGGTGCTTTTAGAAAATTCTGACGCCCTTATAACTTCTTCATCGCGGAATCTTAGCCCGAACCAGAACACCAAGTCTTTCTCATGGACCGGGGTAAGCCACGATGATAAATTTACCAGCAACAAATTTAAATAGCCCGGGTATACTCCTTCAACCACTCACGTTCCTCATCGCTAAGCTGCGGAGCAACAATCTCATAAACTTTCTTATGATACTCATTTAACTGCTCCCGCTCCTGATCTGTTAACATTTCTGGAATGATTGCATCCAGATCGATCGGTACGTATGTGATAGGTTCAAAGTACAGGAACTGTCCATATTCATTCTTAGGTCCCTTTCTTACCAGAAGCTCATTTTCTGTACGGACTCCGTGGCTGCCTTCGATATAGATACCAGGTTCGTCTGTGATCACAAGACCATCCATCAGAGGAGCCTGTTCTTTTTCTCGGATCGCACAGCGGAATCCACAGGAAGCTTCGTGGATGTTCATCAGATATCCGACATCATGGCCGGTACCGTGGTTAAAGTTGATACCACGTCTCCATGCAGGCATTCTGGCCAGAACGTCCAGGTTGTATCCGGTTGTTCCTTCAAGGAATACGGCATGTGCAAGATTAAAGTTACACTGCAGTACTGTTGTAAAATCTTCCTTCATCTGCTGTGTCAGTTCACCGAATGCAAATGTACGGCTGATATCTGTAGAACCTTCTAAGTATCCTCCGCCTGTATCAGTCAGGAATAATCCATTCTGTGTCAGAGGAACATCTGTTTCTGGAGTCGGTTCATAGTGAACGATCGCAGCATGCTCAGCGGAAGCGCAGATTGGTTCAAAGCTCTGCCACAAGTAACCTTCCTGTTCTTTACGAAATGTTTCCAGTTTGGCAGCAGCACTGAGCTCTGTGATCTCGATCTTGCCGATATTTGTCTTCAGCCAGTACATCCATTTTGTCATGGCTACGGCATCTTTTTTGTGAGCATTGATAATGTTCTTGATCTCGACATCATTTTTCTTTGCCTTCATTGCGATGGTCGGGTTCACCTGCTGTACAACCCTTGTGCCATCAGGAATATTGTTGAACAATGCATAGTTCAGACGGTTCGGGTCTACCAGAACCGTAGATGCGGTGTCTAAGTTCTTGATGTCCTCATAGATTGCATTGTATGGATGAATCGTGATATTGTTCTTTGCAAGATCAGCTTTCATCTCGTCATTTAATTTGCGTTCATCGATGTAAAGCTTCATCTCATCCATTGTGATGACTGCATAAGAAAGTAATAATGGGAAGAAATCTACATCATCTCCACGCAGGTTTGTGATCCAGCATACATCGTCAAGTGCAGCGATCACATGTACATCGGCACCGGCAGCTTTCATAGCCTCACGGACACGTGCAAGTTTGCTCTCAGTACTCTCGCCTGTGTATTCTTCGCCGAGTGCGAAAGCAGGATTTTCAGAAAGTGCAGGACGGTCTGCCCATACTTCTCCGACCAGATCTTCGGAATAGTTGATCTTGGCATGCTTAGAAGCAGCAGCTTCTTCCAGTGCAGTACCTTCCTCGATCGCAACGACACGTCCGTCGAATCCGAGTGTACCACCTTCCGGTAATGCAGAAGCGATAAATTCTTCTACTGTAGGAACGCCAGGCTCGCCCATCTTATAGAGCTTTACGCCTGTTCCGGCTAACTGCTGGTCAGCCTGCAGGAAATAACGCCCGTCTGTCCAGAGTCCGGCCTCATCCTTTGTGAAGACAGCAGTTCCGGCAGAACCTGTAAATCCTGTGATATATTCTCTTACTTTAAAATGATCGCCGACATATTCACTCTGATGAAAATCATCGGTAGGAACCATGTAGACGTTATATCCTCGTTCTTCCATTAATGCGCGAAGAGCGGAGATTCTTTCTGGTATATTCATAACAAAAACCTCCTTATAATGAATTGAATAACCTACAAGAATGAATTTTAGCACAATTAATTGAAAATGAACAGAAAGAATTATATAATAAACCGAGATGAAAAGGAGAAAGAAAAATTGTTGAAAATAATTCTGATAATTGTGGCAGTTTTTGTACTGTACTGCCTGATAGAAATGGCAAGAGAACAAAGAGATTTCCGCGTG
Organism: uncultured Dorea sp.; assembly: GCA_934295165.1. Lineage (GTDB taxonomy): Bacteria > Bacillota > Clostridia > Lachnospirales > Lachnospiraceae > Dorea_A. The sequence continues at coordinate 3,828 of CAKRAT010000042.1, forward strand.
ACAAAGTACAGAATCTGTTCGCCGGAATTAGGTGGAATCAAAGGAACGAAGAAGGTTATATTCTTAAGTGATCTGCACAACCGGATGTACGGAGAAGGAAATGAGCGTTTGCTGGAAAGTATCCGGGAGCAGCAGCCGGATTTGATCCTGGTCGGCGGTGATATGCTGATCAGAAAGGATGGTAATTCTTATGATGAGACGGTCCGGTTCCTTGGAAAACTTCCGGCAATTTGTCCGGTCTATTGCGCAAATGGTAATCACGAACAGAAGTTAAAAGAATTTCCGAAAAAGTATGAACAGTCTTATAAAGAATACAAAGAGGCATTGACGGCATCTGGGATTCATATGTTAGAAAATGAATCTGCAATAGTAAAGATGGACGGGATATCGGTAAAGATATCCGGATTGGAGATACCGCTCTGGGCATATGCCAGATTCGGAAGGAAAGAACTTCCGTTAAAAGAAATCACAGACCGGATCGGAAAACACGGAGAGGAATATCAGATTCTGCTGGCCCATCACCCGGGATATATGAAAGAATATCTGACATATGGAGCAGACCTGATCCTGGGAGGACATTACCATGGCTGTGTAGTACAGATTCCGGGAATCGGAGGAATTATTTCACCGAATTTTACTATTTTTCCAAAATATTCAGGTGGAATTTATGAAGAAGGAACACAGACGGCGGTTGTAAGCCGCGGGCTGGGGACGCACTCCGTACCCTTCAGACTGTGGAACTGGCCGGAGTTGATCGTTCTCGAATTGTCGGGAATATCAGAGAATAATGGAAATAAAGATACCGTAAAATAAAGGCAATATTTCCGGGAAAACAGAGCTCAGAAAATGAAAGATAAAGGCTTGAGTAATTGTCAAATCTCCTGTATAATAACTAAGTTATGATAATGGAGGATATATATGGGGATTCCGGTAAAATTACAGGTATTTGAAGGTCCTTTAGACCTGCTGCTACATTTGATCGAAAAAAATAAAATAGATATTTATGATATTCCGATCGTTGAGATCACGAATCAGTATATGGAATACATCAAAGCCATGCAAAAAGAAGATATGAATATCATGAGTGAATTTCTTGTGATGGCAGCGACACTTCTGGATATCAAATGCAGAATGCTCCTTCCAAAAGAAGTGAATGAAGAAGGAGAAGAAGAGGATCCAAGACAAGAGCTGGTAGAACAATTGCTGGAATACAAGATGTATAAATTCATGTCTTATGAGCTGAAAGACCGGGAGATGGACGGCGACCGTATCATGTATAAGCCGGCAACGATACCGGATGAGGTAAAAGGTTATGTTCCGCCGGTGGATCTGGATGAGCTTCTGGGGAATCTGACACTGGTGCAGCTCAACCGTATTTTCAAAGAAGTGATGAAACGGCAGGAAAATAAAGTCGATCCGGTACGAAGTAAATTTGGCAAGATTGAAAAAGAAGAAGTAACACTTCCGGATAAGCTTGACTATGTGACGGAATATGCGAGATCTCACAGAAAATTCGGATTCCGTGCATTGCTAAAAAAGCAAAGCTCCAAAGTGCAGGTGGTTGTCACATTTCTTGCTATCCTGCAGCTGATGAAAGAAGGAGTGATCTTTATCGAACAGGAGCAGCCGTTTGACGAGATCTTGATCACATCAAAAGTCGAAGAAGTATAAGGAAGATAACATGGCAAAGTTAAAAATAAAACAGATGGAAGGAATCATAGAGGCGATTCTTTTTACAATGGGCGATTCTGTGGAGACTGGCAAGATTGCCAGAGCTCTGGAACAGGATGAACAGACCGTACGCAAAGTGATACATAAGATGATGGATAAATATGCAGCGGAAGACAGAGGTGTGCGTATTATAGAGCTGGATGGCACATATCAGATGTGTACAAAGACAGAGATGTATGAATATCTGATCCGTGTGGCATCACAGCCGAAGAAACATGTCCTCACCGATGTCCTGCTTGAGACATTATCGATTATTGCGTACAAGCAGCCGGTTACAAAACTTGAGATTGAAAAGATCCGTGGTGTAAAATCAGACCATGCGGTCAATAAACTGGTAGAGTACAATCTGGTCTGTGAAAGAGGAAGACTGGATGCACCCGGAAAACCGATCCTGTTCGGAACGACAGAGGAGTTCCTGCGAAGATTCAGTATTCATTCGCTGGATGATCTTCCAAGTCCAAATCCGGAACAGGTAGAGACGTTCAAAGAAGAAGCAGAAGAAGAAGTACAGTTGAAATTAGATATATAAAGAATTCACAGAAAAGAACAGGAAAAATCATTTCATGCGGCAGTCCGCCGGTGGAGTGATTTTTTTGTATTACCAGGCATATATTTTTCTAACGGAGTATGCCCGGAGTGGGAAAATATGAAAAGACGACCGCATAAAATTGTATCAGTGTTATTATTGGCGGTATTGATTGCCGGAATGGGTATGGCGTGCCGTATACAGAGTCTGGAGTCGGGAAATAAAAGGCAGGAAGAGAATGCAGGAACTGCCGGAAATATTCGGAATACGAAGCAGGTGTTCGGGGATGAACCGACAGAACTTTATGCCAGATCTGCGGTGCTGATGGATGCGGACAGCGGCCGTGTCCTGTTCGGAAAGGATGCGGATGTAGTACGTCCGATGGCAAGTACAACGAAAATCATGACGTGCATCCTCGCACTCGAATATCTGCAGGAACATCCGGATCGGACGGTAGAGGTATCGGATCAGGCTGCGTCACAGCCGAAGGTACATCTGGGCATGCAGAAAGGCGAATCGTTCTATTTAAAAGATCTGTTGTATTCCCTGATGCTGGAATCGCATAATGACAGTGCAGTGGCAGTGGCGGAAGGGATCGCCGGAAGTGTAGAAGAATTCGCAAAAAAAATGAATGCAAAAGCTACAGAGATTAGCTGTAAGAATACACATTTTATCACGCCGAACGGACTGGATGCGGAAGATGCAGCAGGGGTTCATTCTACAACGGCGGAAGATCTGGCGAAAATCATGAGGTACTGTATTATGGTATCCGGAGAAAAAGAGGAATTTCTTGAAATTACCCGGACGAAAGAATATCAGTTTCAGGATGCCAGTGGGGAGCGGACATTTTCCTGTCACAATCATAATGCATTTCTGGATATGATGGACGGGGCACTGAGTGGAAAGACGGGATTTACGGCAGATGCAGGATACTGTTACGTGGGAAGTCTAAAGCGGGATGAACGTACCTTTATCGTGGCACTTCTGGCATGTGGATGGCCGGACAATAAAGGCTATAAGTGGAAAGATACGCGGAAACTTATGGAGTACGGACTGGAACATTATCAGTATCAGGAGATAGAGAACAAAGAAGTGTTACCGGACATACGGGTAGTCGGCGGCGTGGACGATAAAAAGCCATATCAATATTGTCTGGATATCCCTGTGGAAATCGAAAAACCTGCAAAAAAATCCCAAGATCTGAAATCTCAAATTCTTATCAGAGACGGGGAAAAATTGAAGACCAGAATAAAACTTGCAAGGTATTGGAATGCACCGGTGAAAAAAGGAGAAAAAGTTGGAAAGATGGTATATTATCTGGATGACTGTAAAGTAGCGGAATATGATCTGAAAACCGAAAAGGCAGTGGCAAAACGGAGTTTTTCGTGGTGTTTTTTGTGGATTATAAAAAATACATTATCTTGACGCCGGAAAGCCTTATGTGTTATGTTAAATATATCTGAATTACAGATGGTTGTATTCTTTTTACATTTCTGTAGAGTATTCCAGAATATACAAGAGAAAAAATGTTGAGGGAAAAATTAAATATTGACATCCGGGATGAAGTATAATACTATATTAACCAGAGAACGAACACTCGTTCGATGAACGGAAAAGGAGAATGAACATGGCAAATGAAGATAAAAAGCGTGCATTGGATGCCGCGATTGCAAAATTAGAGAAAGATTTCGGTAAGGGAACAGTTATGCGTCTGGGAGACCCGGCAGCACAGGTAGCGGTCGAGACGGTTCCGACAGGCTCATTAAGTCTGGATCTTGCACTGGGACTTGGAGGAGTTCCGAAGGGACGTATCGTAGAGATCTATGGACCGGAGTCAAGTGGTAAGACAACAGTTGCATTACATATGATCGCAGAAGTACAGAAAAGAGGCGGCATTGCAGGATTTATTGACGCAGAGCATGCGCTGGATCCTGTATATGCGAAGAATATCGGGGTGGATATTGATGAACTTTATATTTCCCAGCCGGACAGCGGAGATCAGGCACTGGAGATTACAGAGACGATGGTAAGATCCGGGGCAATGGATATTATTGTAGTGGATTCGGTTGCCGCACTGGTACCGAAGCAGGAGATTGAAGGAGATATGGGGGACAGTCATGTCGGACTTCAGGCAAGACTGATGTCTCAGGCACTTCGTAAGCTGACACCGGTAATCAGTAAGTCCAACTGTGTAGTAATCTTTATCAACCAGCTGCGTGAGAAAGTAGGTGTAATGTTCGGTAATCCGGAGACAACAACCGGTGGACGTGCGTTAAAGTTCTATTCTTCTGTGCGTATGGATGTAAGAAGAATTGAGACACTGAAACAGAGCGGTGAGATGGTTGGTAACAGAACCCGCGTGAAGATCGTGAAGAATAAGATTGCACCTCCGTTTAAAGAAGCAGAATTTGATATTATGTTCGGAAAAGGAATTTCCAAGGAAGGAGATATTCTGGATCTTGCAGTAAAATGTGATCTGGTCAGCAAGAGTGGTGCATGGTTTGCATATAACGGAGACAAGATCGGACAGGGCAGAGAGAATGCAAAGACATATCTTTCCGAACATCCGGAGATTATGGATGAGCTGGAACAGAAGATCCGCGCACATTATCATATTGGCGGAGAAGGAGAAGAGGAAGAGACCGGAGCTCCAGAGACGGCAGAAGGAATTGCAAAAGAGGAAGAATAATTTATGATGACGGTTACAAAGATAGAACCGCTGTCAAAGACAAGATATAAAGTATATTTAGACGGACAGTTTGCCTTTACATTATATAAGGGTGAACTGTCCCGTTATCATATAGCGGAGGAAGCTGTGATTGATGAAGAGAGATATGACAGCCTTCAGCAGATTGTCATAAAAAGGGCAAAACTGCGGGCCATGCATCTGCTTTCGGATATGGGAAGGACAGAATCACAGCTTCGGACTAAGCTGAAACAGGCCGGTTATGCGGAAGAGGCAACAGAAGCTGCAATCCATTATGTGAAGTCATTCGGGTACATCAATGATATGGAATATGCGAGAAGTTTTATTGACAGCAGAAAAGAGCGGAAAAGCAAAAAAGAGCTGTATGTGGCACTTTTACAGAAAGGTGTGGCGGGCGGGCTTATCGAACAGGCTTTTGAAGAGATAGACTATGGGGGAGCGGATTCCCGGCAGGCGATTGAAGCACTGATGCGGAAGAGGAATTATGATCCGGAAACAGCCGGTGTGAAGGAAACGCAGAAAATGACAGGATATCTGATGCGCAAAGGATTCAGTTATCAGGATATTCGCAATGTGTTACAAGTTTGTGAGTGAAAGCTTGACATATTTGTGTAAAAAGTATAAAATTGAAGTGTTGTAATCGTACAATGAAAATTAAATAAGGAGGTGCTCCTGTGCCGATAGGAATAGTGATTGCTGTAGCAATCGTACTTATCGTTGTGGCCGCTGTGATCAGTCATTTTTTGACGGTCTCAAACCTGAAGAACAATGCGGAATCCAAGATTGGTAATGCTGAGACAAGGGCGAGAGAGATTATTGATGATGCAGTAAAGACAGCGGAGGCCAAGAAGAAGGAGTCTCTTTTGGAAATCAAGGAAGAGTCTATTAAGAATAAGAACGAACTTGAAAAAGAGACAAAGGAACGCAGATCGGAATTGCAGCGTTACGAGAAGCGTGTACTTTCCAAAGAGGAAGCTCTTGATAAAAAATCAGAGGCCATTGAAAGACGAGAAGCAGGATTTACAGCGAAAGAAGAAGAACTGAAGCAGCGCGAAGCGAAAGTGGAAGAGCTGAGTCAGCAACGTGTACAGGAACTAGAAAGAATCTCAGGACTTACCTCCGAACAGGCAAAAGAATATTTGTTAAAAACTGTTGAAGAAGATGTAAAACATGACACTGCAAAGATGATCAAAGAATTAGAAGCGCAGGCAAAGGAAGAGGCAGATAAAAAGGCAAAAGAATATGTTGTCACTGCGATCCAGAGATGTGCGGCAGATCATGTTGCGGAAACTACAATTTCGGTTGTACAGCTTCCAAGTGATGAAATGAAAGGAAGAATTATCGGACGTGAAGGACGTAATATCCGTACTTTAGAGACTCTGACAGGTGTAGAACTCATTATTGATGATACACCGGAAGCAGTTGTCCTTTCCGGATTTGATCCGATAAGACGAGAAGTAGCAAGAATCGCGTTGGAGAAGCTGATCATTGACGGACGTATCCATCCGGCAAGAATTGAGGAGATGGTAGAGAAGGCGCAGAAAGAAGTTGACACGATGATTCGTGAAGAAGGTGAAGCTGCAGCACTGGAAGTCGGTGTGCATGGAATTCATCCGGAACTGATCAAACTTCTCGGACGTATGAAGTTCAGAACAAGTTACGGACAGAATGCATTAAAGCATTCTATTGAAGTAGCACAGTTATCCGGACTTCTTGCAGGAGAAATCGGATTAGATGTCAGACTTGCAAAACGTGCAGGACTTCTTCATGATATCGGTAAATCGATCGATCATGACGTAGAAGGATCACATATCCAGATTGGTGTAGACCTTTGCAGAAAGTACAAAGAGTCTGCTACAGTCATCAATGCGGTAGAAGCACATCACGGAGATGTAGAACCGGAAACACTGATTGCGTGTGTGGTACAGGCTGCAGACACGATTTCGGCAGCAAGGCCGGGCGCAAGAAGAGAAACATTAGAAACATATACAAACAGGTTAAAACAATTAGAAGATATCACCAACCAGTTCAAGGGTGTTGATAAATCTTTTGCAATTCAAGCAGGTAGAGAGATTCGTGTTATGGTAGTTCCAGAACAAGTATCTGATGCAGATATGGTATTACTGGCAAGAGATATTGCGAAACAGATCGAATTCGAATTAGAATATCCAGGTCAGATCAAAGTCAATGTAATCCGTGAGTCACGTGTTACAGACTATGCCAAGTAGAAGATAAATGAATGACAGAAACCGGTTGAACATGTGTCAGCCGGTTTTTTAGTTGCCATGTATTCGGAAGAAGTTGTCGTTGACAAAGTGATCGGGAGATTCTGCCGGCCGTCAATTTTATAAAGAAAAATCAGGAGGAAGATAAAATGAGTGAAGATGTAAAACGTATGGGAAGAGACCTGGCATACCAGGGAACAGTTTTGAAAGTATACAAAGACCACATGAAATTTTCCAATGGAAATACAGAAGAATGGGATTTTATCCATCATGACGGGGCAGCAGCGGTTATTCCTGTTATGGATGACGGAAAGATCCTGATGGTAAAGCAGTACCGGAATGCACTGGAGCGTGATACGTTGGAGATTCCGGCAGGTAAACTGGACGATCCAAAGGAAGAAGGAATTGTATGTGCTTCCAGAGAATTAAAAGAAGAGACCGGGTACAGCTCAGATAATCTGGAATGGATCCTTACGATCCGTACAACGGTTGCATTCTGTGATGAAAGAATCGAAGTGTTTGTTGCAAGAGATCTGGTTCCGGGAGAACAGCATCTGGATGAAGATGAATTTGTAGATGTAAAGGCGTATGAACTGGATGAACTGAAGCAGATGATCTTTGAAGGAAAAATTCAGGATTCCAAGACGATGGCGGCAATTCTTGCGTATGAGTCCAAGTATCTGCATGGACGGAATGCATAAATGCATATCCACCGAAATGACACATATAATGAAATATCTAAGAACTGCCGGGAGAACTCTGCATAGAACACCGGACAGTCCGTATCTGAACAAAATAAAGGAGAATGCCATGTGAAGATACAAGGTGAACAAAAATATGTGCTTTTGGCAGGAATGGCCGGTTTTCTGATTGGAATATGCAATGCGAATCTCTGGATGAGGCAGTATGTATTGGACATCGGAATATTTAATCAGTATTTTCTGGAACAATACAGCCAGACAGATATCATATACGAGGAATATTTGTGGTATCTGCTAAAGAGCAGAGTGGTACCGCTTATGATACTTCTGGCTGCAGCGGGAACCAGATACAGGAAAATGGTCGTTATATTGACTACACTGTGGCTGGGATTCTGTTTTGGACTGGTGATCTGTACGGCAATTGCAAGAATGGGCGTGAAAGGAATTGTTCTGACGGTTACGGCGCTTATGCCGCAGGGATTGTTCTATGCATTGGCTGGGATTCTGCTGTTTCATTATATGCTGGAGTATCCGGTGGTCAGATGGGATACCGGGAAAAGTATCCGGCTGGGACTGCTTGTGATGATGGGAATTCTGGCAGAATGTTATGTGAATCCGGTAATTGTCGGATTATTTCTGAAGACGATTTGAGATACCAGAAAAGAATCGATACATGAAAAGATGTTGTAACTCATGTGCCGATTCTTTTTTGTATTTAATTTAACATTTTCCTGTACAGGCAGCCAGCCGGAGAATACAGCACAGAAACAGAAATATCTGACTGATCAGCAGTCCGGTGAGATATCCGTTGATTCCGGTAGTAGGAATGAACAGAAATACTCCGGTGATCCGTATGCCAAGACTTAAGAAGTTGATCAAGAAGGAATATGTGGTTTTCCCAAGACCGTTGATCGTACTGAGAAGGACTGTGTTAGTGTACAGAAACGGACAGATCCAGGCAAGCGTTAAAATGAAACTTCCGGCAAGCGGACTTTTGAACAGAAAGGATCCGATCCAATTCCCGGATATCAGAAGGATGATACAGCAGAAACATCCGAGAAAAATGCAGGAACAGGTGATTTTTATAATGACTGACCGAAGCTTCCGGCGGTTCTTCATTTCCTGCAGCTCCGCTACCGTTGGCAGGAGCATGGAGGAGAGGGCATTGGTGACCGCGGATGGAAATAAGATACAGGGAAGTGCCATTCCGGTAAGTACACCATACGTCTGCAGAGACTGAGATGCCGGCATTCCATAATATTGCAGACAGACAGGGATGGAGACGGCTTCTATGCCCTGCAGGAGATTTAACAGGACGCGGCTTGCGGTAAGTGGCAGTGCATGACGGAAAAGTGTCTGAAAATGATGATGAAAGCTGCCGGGAGAAAGCGTTGTGTCTGATCCGGCTATCTGCGCTTTTCCTCTTAAATGCCGGACAGAGTATAAGCAGTAAAGAGAAGCAGCTATTTCGCCAAGAGCAAGACCGGCGACAGCAAATGCGACAGAGATAGTCTGCTGGTGCCGGGACCGGTATACACAGAGAAGAAATACGGACAGAATCCGGAATGCCTGTTCAAAAAGCTGTGAAACAGCCGGGATCTTCGTCTGCTTTAATCCGAGTGAATAACCACAGATACAGCTGTGAATAGACGCAAAAGGAAATGCGTAAGATAATAAGATCAAGAGTTCGCTGCATCTGGAATCGTGAAGAAAGTTTTGTGCGATCAAGTCCGCATTCTGCTGGATGCCTATGGTGATAGCGCAGGAAATAAAAAATGTAAATATCAGGCTCGTCTTTAATAATTGTCTTGCTTTTTCCGGATGACCGGCAGCAACTTCGCGGGCAGCACATCGGGACAGGGCGAGCTGGGTTCCGGCACAGGATAAAGAGATGCCAAGTGCATAGATCGGAAAGATGAGCTGATACAGTCCTACATTTTCCTCTCCAAATGTGTGACTTAAGAACATCCGGTAAAAAAATCCCATAAACCGGGTAGCAAAACTGGTAATAGTGAGAATTGCTGTCCCCCGGATAAGTGTATGCTTTCTGGACATGAGAGACTCCTTTTTAACAGGATTGTATCTTTATAAGTTATTCGGGAATAGTGCTTGACAGAACTGAAAAGCAGTGATATTCTACAGGAGTAAAAATCCTAGTAAAATACTGGGGATTAAAAAGAGGTGATAAGATGAAACTTTCCACGAAGGGAAGATATGGACTGCGTGCCATGATAGATCTTGCCAGATACAGTGAGAAAGAACCGGTGTCGATAGGCAGTGTGGCCGCAAGACAGGGAATTTCGGAACGTTATCTGGAACAGCTTGTAGCACTTCTGAAAAAAGCAGGGCTGGTGAAAAGCATTCGTGGAGCCTCTGGCGGATATGTGCTGGCGAAGAAATCGTCGGAAATCTCTGTCGGGGATATCTTAAGAGCACTTGAGGGAAGCCTGGAGCCGGTCAAATGTGCAGCGTTTGATTCTGCAACAGGAGAAGGCTGTATGGCATCGGACGGCTGTGTGACAAAATATGTATGGCAGAAGATCAATGACAGCATTAATGACACAGTGAATCAGATCATGCTGGATGAATTGATCCGGGAAAGTAAAAGCATCAATCCGGAAGGAGAATGTGAGAATCCCAAGTGCAGCCAGTAATCGGCAGATAAAAGTTCTGATAAATGAAAATATTACAGAATATACAAAGAAAATGGAGGAGATAAAATGAGTAAATTATTATATCTTGATAATGCAGCAACAACAAAGACAGCGCCGGAAGTCGTAGAAGCAATGCTTCCGTATTTTACAGAGAAATTTGGAAATCCATCCAGTGTTTACAGCTTTGCCGCTGCAAACAAAGAAGTAATCAATCAGCAGAGAGATGCGATCGCAGAGATGATCGGTGCAAAGTCAAATGAGATCTATTTCACAGGTGGCGGATCAGAATCTGACAACTGGGCATTAAAAGCAACAGCAGAAGCATATGCAAATAAAGGAAATCATATCATCACAACAAAGATCGAACATCATGCAATTCTTCATACAGCTGAGTATCTTGAAAAAAGAGGATTTGAGGTAACATACGTTGATGTAGATGAAGATGGAAAAGTAAAACTGGATGAATTAAAAGCAGCAATCCGCCCGACAACGATCCTGATCTCTGTTATGTTTGCAAATAACGAGATTGGTACCATCCAGCCGGTCAAAGAAATCGGTGAGATCGCTCACGAACATGGAATCCTGTTCCATACCGATGCGGTACAGGCTTTCGGACAGCTCCCGATTAATGTAGATGAGTGCCACATTGATATGTTAAGTGCCAGTGGACACAAATTTAACGGACCGAAGGGAATCGGAATCATGTATATCCGTACAGGTGTAAAGATCCGTTCATTTATCCACGGTGGAGCACAGGAGAGAAAACGTCGTGCAGGTACAGAAAATGTTCCTGGAATCGTTGGAATCGGAACAGCAGCAAAACGTGCCGCAGCTAATATGGAAGAAAGAACAGCAAAAGAAAGAGAAGTCAGAGATTATCTGATCGACAGAGTACTGAATGAGATTCCATACTGCCGCTTGAACGGACACAGAACAGACCGTCTTCCGAACAATGCAAACTTCAGCTTCCAGTTCGTAGAAGGAGAATCTCTTCTGATAAAACTTGACATGAAGGGAATCTGCGGATCAAGCGGATCTGCGTGCACATCCGGATCATTAGACCCGTCACATGTTCTGCTTGCCATTGGTCTGCCACACGAGATTGCTCATGGATCATTAAGACTGACACTGAATGAAGAGATTGAAAAAGAAGACATCGACTATGTTGTAGACAACTTGAAAGAAATCGTTGCACATTTAAGAGAAATGTCTCCTTTGTATGAAGACTTCATCAAAAAGCAGAAAACACAGAGCGGAAAATAATCTGGACGAAGCACGGAACAGACTTAGAAACAGGTTTGAAAACGCATTTATACAAAAACATTTAGATAAAAAGACAAAAAAGGAGTAATTAAGATATGTATTCAGAAAAAGTAATGGATCATTTTGAACATCCAAGAAATGTAGGAGAGATTGAAAACGCCAGTGGTGTTGGAACTGTAGGAAATGCAAAATGTGGAGATATCATGAGAATTTATCTTGATATCGATGAGAACCAGGTTATTCAGGATGTAAAATTCAAAACATTTGGATGCGGTGCAGCAGTTGCAACCAGCAGTATGGCAACTGAGATGGTAAAAGGAAAGACAATTCAGGAAGCAATGGAAGTTACGAATAAAGCAGTTATGGAAGCTCTGGATGGACTTCCGCCGGTAAAGGTACACTGCTCACTGCTTGCTGAGGAAGCAATCCATGCAGCTTTATGGGATTATGCAGAAAAGCATGATATTAAGATTGAAGGACTCAAGAAACCGAAATCTGACATTCACGAAGGTGAAGAGGCGGAAGAGGAAGAATATTAAGCCGGAGAACTTTATATGGAAAAGAAAAAAGTTGTAGTCGGGATGTCCGGAGGGGTTGACTCCTCCGTGGCAGCCTGGCTTTTAAAAAATCAGGGATATGACGTAATAGGAGTTACGATGCAGATCTGGCAGGATGAAGAAGAAGCCGCGATGGAAGAACATGGCGGCTGTTGTGGTCTGAGCGCAGTGGATGATGCAAGAAGAGTGGCGGCAGCACTTGAGATCCCGTATTATGTCATGAATTTTAAGAAAGAATTTAAAGAAAATGTGATCGATTATTTTATTGATGACTATCTGCATGGAAGAACACCAAACCCGTGCATTGCCTGCAACCGCTATGTGAAATGGGAATCTCTTCTGAAGAGAAGCCTTGATATCGGTGCGGAATACATTGCGACCGGGCATTATGCCAGAGTGGAGAAACTTCCGAACGGAAGATATGCGATCCGCAATTCGGCAACTGCGGCGAAAGATCAGACATATGCACTTTACAACCTTACACAGGAACAGCTTTCCAGGACACTGATGCCGGTTGGAGAATATACCAAGGATCAGATCCGTGCGATGGCAGATGAGATTGGTCTTCTGGTTGCACATAAACCGGACAGTCAGGATATCTGTTTTGTGTCGGACGGAGATTATGCTTCTTATATAAAAGAAAATTCGGATGCGCAGATCAGACCCGGTAATTTTGTGCTTTCCGACGGAACGGTTGTCGGGAAACATAAAGGAATTATTTATTATACGGTGGGACAGCGGAAAGGCCTGGGATTATCCCTTGGTCATCCGGTGTTTGTGTTGGAGATCCGTCCGGAGACAAACGAAGTCGTAGTGGGATCGAATGAAGAATCTATGTCACGTTATGTGCGCGCAGATCAGGTGAATTTTATGACGGTAGAAGATCTGACAGAGCCGAAAAGAGTATGGGCGAAGATCCGCTATAATCACAGAGGTGCATGGTGTACGGTTGAAAAGACGAAAGAAGACGAGATCCTCTGCACATTTGAAGAACCCCAGAGAGCAATTACGCCGGGGCAGGCGGTTGTATTGTATGATGGAGAATACGTGCTTGGCGGTGGAACGATCATTGCGGATAAATAGGTCTTCGATGACACATATAACGATAAAGAGGAATAGACTATGATACAGGCAGACATGCATATGCATACATGGTTTTCAACAGATTCGGAGGCCTCTCCGTGCGATATGGCGGAAGAAGCAGTCCGTAAAGGCCTGAAAACCATTTGCTTTACAGATCATTTTGACAAAGATGATCTGGAATGGGGTGAGGAAGGTATCTTTGATGTGGATGCTTATTTCACGGAGATGCAGAAACTTCAGGAAGAATATGAAAAAAGACTGAATATCCGGATCGGGATAGAACTGGGACTCAGGACATATCTGAAAGAGTATTATGAGAAACTGACAAAGAAATATCCGTTTGATTTCATAATCGGATCGGTTCATAATGTCCCGTTTAAAAAAGATGCCAACGGAAAGCTGCTCTATACAGATCCTGCTGCGGAAAAACTTTTCGCAGACCGGACAGATCAGGAAGCATACCGTCTGATGATGGAGACGACACTGGAGAATGTGAAGACAATGGACTGCTTTCAGAGCCTTGGCCATCTGGATTATGTTGTGAGATACGGTAAAATGAGAGAAAAAACATATTCCTGTGCAGAATATGCAGATATGATTGATGAGATACTGAAACGGCTGATCGAAAAGGGAAAAGGTCTGGAGGTAAATGCAGCGGGATTAAAATACGGACTTCCGTTTGCACACCCGCATCCGGATATCCTGAGACGTTACCGGGAACTTGGTGGAGAGATTGTTACAATTGGTGCAGATGCGCACAAACCGGAACACATCGCATATGATTTCGGAAAGGTAGAAGAGCTTTTGAAAGCCTGTGGTTTTAAATATTATACAGAATTTTCGAAACAAAAGCCTGTTTTTAAGCAACTTATATAAAAATAGGAAAACCTCTTGAAATTTTGTATCAGATAAAGTACAATTATTAGCAGTTGAGAGGTCTTTCGTAAGCTTGAAAAAGTTTGAAAAAGATTTCACAATCAGACTGCATAAGTAGTTAATAAACAAACTTTAGGAGGAATTAATCATGGCAGTAAAAGTAGCGATTAATGGATTTGG
>CAKRAT010000043.1 GCA_934295165.1 uncultured Dorea sp.
TTGCACTGACAACAACAGCTAATTCATATTTGTTCATGTCGTCTTGCACCTCCTTCTGGTCTTTTGGCCCCCGCTCAGCTTATGTGGGAGCAAGGATTTCTGTCTCTTATTTCAGGACAGAATTATTGTATCACGAGTTAGTATGATACCATAAAGTTCCGATTCTTTCAAGCTTTTTTCTTCAAATCTTTTGTATTTTTTTCTACTAATTTGCGCGCGATCATGATCTGATGTCCGCACCCCATACATTTGAGCCGGAAATCTGCACCGACCCTTAATATTTCCCATTCTTTACTTCCACATGGATGTGATTTTTTCATCGTTACCACATCTCCCACTTCGTAAATATATTCTTTTTTCATTACTGCTGTGTCTCCTCTTCTTTCACACCTCTGACAACAAATCTGTGATTATCACTGGCACTGGTACATGTAGACAGCGTAACAATCGTGTCATTTGTCGTCACTTCCACACCAGTATCATATAAAGATGAATGTTTTGTCATATCAAGAAAACTCTGATATTCCTCATCCGACTCAAACACAGTCTGATAAGTGTCCGACGTATCTATCACCTGTCCTGCCGAATAGATATGATACTTCAGAATCCTTCCGTCTACTGTATATATGTAGAAATACGGATTCTGCTCCCAGAAACTTTTGGAATCATAATCCTGTAGATGACGGAACATAGATCCATCTCTCATCCTGTGTCCGTATATGATGGAATTTTTATCAGAAAAATCCTTGTTATTATCTACATTCAGGAAAATCGCCCCCAGTGTATTCTCATTCGATGAAAATGTCTTTTTCAAATACTTACTGTTATCTGTCCCCTGCACAACCGGATAATTAATCTGACTTGGTTCCTTCGGGAATCTGATCCATCCGATGGTGTCCGGATTAATTGCCAGTAGTTTCTGAAAATCTACATGGAAACCATCTGATGCCCCTTCGGCACTATCTTTATTTTCATTATTATTCTGATCCTTCTGGTCTTTATCTGTAGTCAGCACGAGTTTCCGCACCTTATCATATTCACTTCTTCCGTCCAGATAACCTTTTCCAATCTTATAGAGCTGATATCCCGACACACACAACACGATCAGTGCAATCACCAGGATAATGTCCGACAGAAGTGTTCCTTTTTTCTTTTTCCTTTTTTTGCGGTCTTTTCTGCTTTTATTGTCTGTCTCTGTATGTTTATTACTCATTCCCGCTTTCATTCCTCCTTGCCGCTGCCTGTATTTATCAATTTTCCGAAATTAACATTCTTATCTTACCACATCCGTCTGGGTTCCGTCACTTCCCTCATTTAAAATCTTTAGAAATTTTAATACTATGTTTATTGATTTTCCGCATCCCCGGCGTATGATTAAATATATATTGTAAGTACTATTTAAGAAGGTGAATGAATTGAAACTAAAAGACAGATTTATACGTTTTATGTACGGAAGATACGGCATCGATTCCTTTGGTAAATTTACCATATGGGGATCCCTGATCCTTATGCTGATCGCAGGATGGACACGCACCGGCATCCTCTCCTGGATTGCATGGGCCGGTATTATCTATTCTTATTTCCGGATGTTCTCTAAGAACACTTACAAGCGTGCCACCGAGAATCAGAAATATCTGCAGATGACACGGGGCATCCGGACATTTTTCTACACACAGCGCAACCTGATGACGCAGCGTAAGACACACCACATTTACAAATGTCCGTCATGCAAGCAGAAGATCCGTGTACCGAAAGGAAAAGGTAAGATCGAGATCCGCTGCCCGAAATGTAACACCAAATTTATCAAACGAAGTTAAGGAGTCCCCATGTTTGGTTATATTTCCATCAACAAAGCCGAGATGAAGTTCAAAGATTACGATGTTTATCATTCCTATTACTGCGGACTATGCAAAGTCTTAAAAGAATGTTATGGTAGAAGAGGTCAGGTGACTTTATCCTTTGACATGACGTTTCTTGTGATCCTGCTCACCAGTCTTTATGAACCCGACACCCGGACAGAAATGGTTCGGTGTGTTGCACATCCCACACAGAGACACGCTGCAAAGACGAATGAATTTACCGAATATGCCGCAGCCATCAACATGATATTATCTTATTATAAATGTAAAGATGACTGGAACGATGAACGCAAGAAGAAATCTTTCATTGCCGCAAAACTTTTGCACGCAAAGATAAAGGATATTGAAAAACTATATCCCGTAAAATGTAAGGTTATCGAAGAAAATCTCGCCGGGATTTCAAAACACGAAGCTGAAAATGAGCAGAATCTGGATCTCATGGCCGGACTTTTCGGCAATATCATGGCTGAGATCTTTGCATACCGTCACGACGAATGGGAATCCTCTCTTCGTAAGATCGGATTCTTCCTTGGGAAATTCATCTATCTGATGGATGCCTACGATGATGTCGAAAAGGACATCAAATCCGAAAGTTACAATCCATTCAAGGACGCGTATCGGAACGATCCCACATTTGCAGATGACTGCCGCGGTCTTCTGACGCTTATGATGTCAGAGTGCTCCCGGGAATTTGAGCAGCTTCCGATCCTGCTTCACGCAGAGATCCTGCGTAATGTACTTTATTCCGGCGTATGGAGCAGATACACGGCTGTCACAGCAAAACGGCTTACAGAAAAACATCCTGACACTGAGAATAATACAACAGGAGATCAAGAACAATGACAGATCCATATAGTGTCTTAGAAGTATCCCGCGATGCTTCTGATGACGAAATAAAAAAAGCATACCGGAGACTCAGCCGGAAATACCACCCGGACGCCAATATTAACAATCCGAACAAGGATCAGGCCGAAGCAAAATTCAAAGAAGTCCAACAGGCCTACCAACAGATTATGAAAGAACGTGAATATGGTCCTTCCGGTAATTATGGACCATATGGACAGGGCGGGTACGGCTCCGGTCAGAACGGGTACGGAGGCTATGGTGACTCCGGCGGTTTTGGCGGCTTTGGTTATGGTCCGTTCCGCGGCTTCTACGGTGAATACCGTCAAGCCGGTAATTCCGGTCAGGAAAGTGAACAGGATCTTCACTTAAGAGCTGCTGCCAACTTCATCAACAACGGCCGGTATCAGGAAGCAATGAACGTATTAAATGGAATCAGCGAGCATACTGCTCAGTGGTACTACTACAGTGCGATCGCCAATTCCGGTCTTGGCAACAATGCAACAGCTCTCCAGCACGCAAAAGAAGCACTCCGTATGGAACCAGATAACTATCAATACCAGATGCTGGTCAACCAGTTTGAAAGCGGTGGAAGCTGGTACCGTCAGCGCCAGAATCCATATACAACTACCTTTGGCGGCGGCAGTGACTGGTGCGTGAAATTATGTATTGCTAACATCGTCTGCAACTTATGCTGCGGCGGCGGTATGTGCTGTGGTGCACCCGGCGGTTACAGCGGCAGCGGACATTATATGTAAATTATAAAATCTCAATATTTTGCAGATATACAGCAGATCTGCAACAATTTGCAAATAGAAAAGGAGGAAGTCTTATGCTGGATTATCTTGTTTTATACCAGAGTACATCTGGAAATACAAAGAAAATCGCTGTATCTATCTTCTCACGCCTCCCGGGCAACTCCAAAGATCTGATTGACATCGATACGGATAAGACGATCCCGGAGGCCAGAATCTATTTTATCGGATTCTGCGTTCACCGCGGAAGCTGCAGTATAGAAGTCAGTGATTTCTTAAGTGATTTAAGTGGCAAACAGATTGCCTTATTCGGAACATGTGGGATGGGAGATTCCCCGGAATATTACAAAGATATCGCAGGACGTGTCAGTGCCTGGATTGAATCAGACAATGATTATCTGGGATATTTTATCTGTCAGGGGAAGATGCCTCAAAAAGTGCGTATGAAATACGAATCTATGAGAAACAGCGAAAATAACGACTGGATCGACCGATGTATTAGGAACTTTGATCTTGCGCTCACACATCCGGACAGTCTGGATGTAGAACATGCGAAGGTGTTCGTGGATCATATGTTGGGAAAAATTGAATTATAAATACCACAGACAGTGTTAAAATCAGATGTACGGTAATTATACATCTGATTTTTTTATTATCTCAAATATATAATAGAAACAATATTGCATATCAGGGTATAAAAAACTCGAAAACAAATTGTTTTCGAGTTTCAGAGGCGCCAACCAGATTTGAACTGGTGATAGAGGTGTTGCAGACCTTTGCCTTACCACTTGGCTATGGCGCCAGATGACTCCAACGGGAATCGAACCCGTGTTACCGCCGTGAAAGGGCGATGTCTTAACCGCTTGACCATGGAGCCAGATATTTATTTTTCAGTGTGTGTTTTTCACACGACCGAGATTTAATATATCATAATTCCATGGCTTTGGCAAGTACTTTTTTTAAAATTTTTATTATTTTTGAATTTTGGATTTTATCTCAATTGCAAAGTTAAATTCCACCCTCTTGCAGAATTCACTTTTGCGCAATTACATCTGGTCAGCTTTTTCAACAAATCCACGGATCACATCACAGGAATTGTGAAGCAGTTCTTTTTCTTCTTCTGTCAGGTCAATCTCCAGAATCTCTTCTATACCATTCTTTCCGATCACACATGGTACCCCCGCCGGAACGCCATGCTCTCCGTATTCCCCATCAAGCAATACAGATACCGGAAGAATTCTCTTCTCATCATGCATGACTGCGCGTGCGATATTGCTAAGTACCGCACCGATTCCGAATTCTGTGCAGCCTTTTCCTTCTACGATATGGAATCCGCAAATCTTATCATCTGCACTGATCTGGGAAAAATCCATCTTTTCTTTTATCTCTGGATGTATATTCAGATATTCTTTTATCGGTATTCCAGCAATCTGTACATGTGATACAGGAATGAACTGTGAATCGCCATGCTCTCCCATACAATATGCCTGGATCGAATGACGGCTTACACCTGTGATCTCAGACAACATTCTGCGAAGTCTTGCGGAATCCAGAGATGTTCCCGTACTGAACACCTGATTTCCCGGAAGTCCCAGTCTCTTTCTTAAGAAATCTGCAATAATATCTGCCGGATTGGAAATGCTGATCAAAATACCATGAAATCCAGACTCTTTCAATGGTCCTACAATTGTATTCATCATCTTGATCGAATCATCGAACATATCTAGTCTCGTCTGACCTGGAAGTCTGCTCTTTCCTGCTGCCATAACGACGATCTGTGCATCTGCACAATCCGAATAATCACCTGCTCTTACAATAAAATCTCTGTCAAGATTCGATGCCATATCGTCCAGATCCAGTGCCTGCATGGCCGCTTTATTCTCATCAATGTCTATATACACGATCTCGTCTGCCAGTCCCTGCATCATCAGACTCAGTCCGCAGTGAGATCCCACATGTCCGGCTCCTATAATTACAATTTTTCCGTTTTTAATATTTTCCATCTGCTTTTCCTCCGTCTTGATCCCAGGTACACCATCTCAGCTGGAAATCTTTCCCCGGTCAAGACAATCGTATCTGTTCTTTCAAAATATAACTATGCATTGAAAATTATATCACGATTGGTAGTACCTGTAAACAGAGTATGCTCTGTTTTTTTATTACATATACGGTTCACATAATGATATTTGCTTTCGAACACATGACAAACTAAGACAGGAAAAGGCTCCCCGACCACTGTCGGAGAGCCTAGTCTTTTAAAAATCTAGAGAATGGATTTTTTAGAAGCACATTTTCGGGGTTGAATATTAATTCTTTGTACTTCTAGTACAATATAACACATTAAATTCATCATGAATATAGTTTTTATCGACAGATTTTATTCTCTAAATTGTGTGTCGTGCACAATTATGATAAAATATATCTATAATACATTCGGAGGTCAGCAGATATGGCAATCAAATTACAATCCCTGTATGAAGCAATCAACAATCAGTTCGACGTTATTCTTCACACGGACAGCTTTTTTGACAAAGAAGTAACCTGGATCCACACCGTCGAACAGAGCGAATTTTCCCGTCTTCTTCACGGCGACGAACTGATCTTTAATTCCGGTCTGAATTTTACTTCCATGGACTGGCTGAAAGATTTCCTAAAATCTTTAAAAGACGCTCATGCCAGTGGGCTGATCATCTCCGTAAGAGCGCGTCCTGCATTCTCACAGGAGATCATTGACTACTGTAACAAGATACAGTTTCCGTTGTTCTCCACTTCCTGGGATACCCCGTTTATTGATATTATGCGGATCTTTTCTGAAATTCTTTTAAAGAACGAGCATCGTGAGACCAGCCTTGCCGCTGCTTTGAAGAATGCGATCTATTATCCGGAAAATGAAGACTCCTATCTGAATACGCTGGAAAGAAATGGATTTTTCCGTGATATGAATTACACCATTCTCATGGTCAGCTGTCACACTTACGACAGTGACTCCGGTAATTCCTACCTGGAACAGTTAGAAAAGAAGATCCGCTATTTCATGTCGAAAGGAATTGTATATGAGGAGGGAAATCACCTTATCGTATTATTTGCCGGGGAATCTGCAGAATATATGACACAAAAGCTGTACGACGTCTGCCAGAACAACTCGGATGTCTATGCCGGAATCGGGACTACTGTCTCACAGCTTACAGACATTCACCGTTCCTACGAAACTGCATTTACCGCCTACCAGCTTACAAAGACTGCTATTCCCAAAAACTTTCTGGAATACGATAAGCTTGGTGTATATAAGCTGCTGGCAGATATCCGTAACCAGTCATTGACAACGGAATTCCTGACTTCCACACTTGGTCCGCTGCTTGACTATGATGATACGCATCATACAGATTACCTTCATATTCTGGAGATCTACTTTGAACACGACTGCAGCATCGTCCATACCGCGGCTGCACTTTACTGCCACAAGAATACCCTGACTTATAAGCTAAACAAGATAAAAGAAATTCTTGGCTATGATATACTGACCAACAAGAATCGAACAAATATCATGCTTTCTTTTTATATTTTGCGGTTGGAGAAACGAAGTTTATAAAATTATGCTATAATTTTCATTATCTAAAAACCAAGATATCATATCCTAATATCAAAAAAAATCACAGGAGGTACTATTATGGATCAGAACCGAATCAAAAGAAATCAGATGCTGGGCGCAAAGATTGTAAAAGAACTTACTGCCCGCAACATGGAAGCCTACTACGCCGACACAAAAGAAGACGCACTGAAGAAAGCACTGGAGCTCATCCCAGAAGGAAGCAGCATCTCCTGGGGCGGCTCCATGTCAGTAAACGAGATTGGCTTAAAAGAAACAGTCTGTCAGGGCAATTACCAGGTTTACAACCGCGACACAGCACCTACACCGAAGGCCAAACGCGAGATTGAGCTTGCAGCGTATGACTGCGATTATTTCCTGACCAGTGCAAATGCAATTACAGAAGACGGCATCATGATCAACATCGACGGACATTCCAACCGCGTATCCTCTATCGCAGCCGGTCCAAGAAATGTGCTGATGATCGTCGGTATGAACAAAGTCACCCGCGATGTGGACTCTGCAATGTCACGCGCAAGAAATGAAGCTGCACCGATCAATGCACAACGTTTCAACCTGAATACCCCTTGCTGCAAGACAGGGGCATGCTTCGACTGCAAGACTCCGGATACGATCTGCTGTCAGATACTGATCACCAGATACTCCAAGACACCTCAGCGTATCAAGGTTATTCTGGTAAATGAAGATCTTGGATTCTAAAAATATGCAATTCTAAAATATTGTCTGAATCCGTCAGATATTGCAATAAAATATTACCGGGAGATTCCTGATTTTCATGCGAATTTCCTTGACTTCACCTTACGCATTTGTTATACTTAACACTACGTAAGGCATGGCGCCATAGCCAAGTGGTAAGGCAAAGGTCTGCAACACCTCTATCACCAGTTCAAATCTGGTTGGCGCCTCTTATTAAAACCTCGGAAACATAATGTTTTCGGGGTTTTTCTATATCTCCGGGCAGGCAGCAATACGTGATATACCGTCCCCTGTCTCCCCACCAATATCTGAAGGGAGTTTATCTATGAAATCACTCGTACTGGCTGAAAAGCCATCCGTTGCACGCGACATCGCCCGTGTTCTTGGCTGTCATAAGAACATTTCCGGCGCGATCGAAGGCAGCAATTACATCGTTACCTGGGCACTCGGCCATCTGGTCACTTTGGCAGACCCGGAAGAATACGATAAGAAATTCAAAACCTGGGATATGTCTTATCTTCCGATGGTTCCGAAAAAATGGGAACTTGTCGTGATCAGACAGACATCCAAACAATACCACAACGTAAAGACTCAGCTTTTCCGCAAAGATGTCTCCGAGATCATTATCGCCACCGATGCCGGACGTGAAGGAGAACTGGTTGCCCGCTGGATCCTGGATAAATCCGGCTGTCATAAACCGATCAAACGTCTGTGGATTTCTTCTGTTACCGACAAAGCCATCAAAGAAGGGTTTGCCCACTTAAAGGACGGCCGTGCGTACAATGACTTATATCATGCTGCACGAAGCCGTGCCGAGGCCGACTGGCTGGTCGGAATCAATGCTACACGTGCGCTGACCTGTAAGTACAACGCACAGCTTTCCTGCGGACGTGTACAGACACCGACACTTGCCATGATCGCACACCGCGAGCAGCAGATCCGGTCATTTAAACCAGAAGATTATTACGGACTACGCTGCATAACCACCGTCACCGCTAATCCTTCCGGTACTTCTAAAGCCAGCGATGCCGGTATCGTACGTTCCCCACACGCCGGAACTGCAAATGCTCCCGTCACATGGACCTGGCAGCAAAAGAAGAGCGGTTCTCTCCGTTCCTTTAACAAAGACTTTATTGACAACCTGAATAAGAAGCTAAAGAACCAGACTCTTACCGTCACGGATGTACACACCTCATCCAAATGTACACCTTCTCCGGGACTTTACGACCTGACAGAATTGCAGCGTGACGCCAACAAACGGTTCGGATTCTCCGCAAAAGAGACATTGAATATCATGCAGAGTCTGTATGAGCACCACAAGGTACTCACCTATCCAAGAACAGACTCCCGGTATATCGGTACAGACATTGTTCCAACGATTAAAGAACGTCTGAAAGCCTGCAACACCGGTCCTTATAAAAAATATATTCCGGAGCTTTTAAAGAAGCCGTTCAAAACGGGCAAAGCTTTCGTAGATGATAAAAAGGTCAGTGATCACCATGCGATCATTCCGACTGAAGAATATGTCCAGATGGAACATATGTCCAACAATGAACGTAAGATCTATGATCTGGTCGTACGCCGTTTTATCAGTGTGCTCTATCCGGCATTCGAATACGAACAGACCACACTTAAGGCAGAAGCTGCAGGTGAGACATTTACCGCAAAAGGTAAAATCATCAAATCAGCCGGTTGGAAAGCAGTCTATGCCGGCTCTGCCGCTTCTGATTCCGGGATTTCTTCCAGTGATATATATGGAGATTATGAAGATTCAGAAGATTTCGGAGAAGATTACCGTGATAACGACGCTTACCTGAAAGCTTCGGAACAGGCACTTCCTTTCCTTCACAAAGGTGATACTCTGTCCATTACACATACGAATATCACAAACGGCAAGACCAAAGCTCCTGCCCGCTTTACCGAAGCAACACTTCTGTCTGCGATGGAGAATCCTGTACGTTATATGTCTTCGGATGACAATAAGATGAAAAAGGCACTCGGCGAAACCGGCGGTCTCGGAACCGTTGCCACCAGAGCAGATATTATCGAAAAACTGTTCCACTCTTTCCTGTTAGAGAAGAAAGGCAATGAGATTCTTCTGACTTCCAAGGGAAAACAGCTCCTGGAACTGGTTCCGGAAGATTTAAAGAAACCGGAACTCACTGCATCCTGGGAAATGGAACTTGCAAAGATCGCCAAAGGTGCACACAAAGAGCAGGTATTTATCAAAGACATTGAAAGCTATACCAAAGAACTGATCCAGGATATCAAGACTTCCGGCGGAACCTTCCGCCACGACAATCTGACCAATACGAAATGCCCTCACTGCGGCAAACGTATGCTCTCTGTCAAGGGCAAGAACTCCCGTATGCTGGTCTGCCAGGACCGTGAGTGCGGCTACCGCGAGACGATCGCACGCACCAGTAATGCAAGATGTCCGAACTGCCACAAGAAGATGGAACTGATCAAAAAAGGCGGCAGTGAGACCTTCGTATGCTCCTGTGGTTACAAAGAGAAACTTGAAGCCTTCAAAAACCGCCGGGCCAAAGAAGGGGCCGGTGTATCCAAACGGGATGTGCAGAAATATCTGAAGAAACAACAGCAACAGAATAACGAACCGGTGAACAATGCTTTCGCCCAGGCTCTCGCCGGATTCAAATTAGATAAATAATGCAAGGCAAAAAGACACATACAACGTTTCCCCACCGCTGTATGTGTCTTTTTGCCTTGTCTGTTCACCGGTTACATGGTATCTCTCTTATACTTCTTTCTGTAATTCCGCGGCGAAACATCCATACATTTTTTAAAACAATTCGAAAAATAAATGTCCGAATGAAAACCTACCAATCTGGCAATCTCCTGTATGCTGTAATCCGTCCGTATCAGATACTCTTTTGCATACTTGATCCGCATCTCTGTCAGTACCTCAAGCGGAGTCTTTCCAAATGTCGCTTTCATTGCCCTGGCCAGGTAATTCTTATGTAAATGAAAGGTTGCTTCCAGGCTTTCATTCGTAATATTCTGGTTCATATTTTTCTCCAGATATCTCTGGATCTGTTCTGCCAGTAATATAGTCCGATCCTTGTATACCCCAAGATTTTCTATAAATCTTAAAAATTTCAAAAACAACTCTTCTGTTTTCCAGATATCATTTCCATCCTTTGGAACGGTACTGTCCAGAATGTCCTGCATCAGTCCGAACAACATTTTCGGTTCTTTTATAGAAGCATATTGCGGCAGATGTAACGTATACGAACATTGATGAAAATGCCGGTTCGGAATCGGAAGCCGTGATACCATAATGCTGGCCTTTTCATCTTTTTTCCACTGTGATGTCGTGTAAAAATGCAGCCAGTAGAATCCTGTATCTTCTTCACACGCCTTCCATGAATAATGATGTTCGTCAGGGAGCAGAATAAACATCTCATTTTTCCTGATCTCATATTGCCGTTCTCCTTCTGCCAGAAATAAACATCCCTCTTTTACCATAATCAGATCAAAATACCCCAAATTGGTTCTCTCCACATGATTCTGGCCTTTTTTGATCATCTTATAGTTTCCCTCTATAAAATCCGGAAACGGCGGTACCGATATAGAAATAACCTCCCTTAACATCTCATCAACTCCTGTATCCCTGCTGTTTTATACGCTGATCTATACTTCTTTTTTTATAACGAGACTTTTCTGTCCCTTTTCGCTGTCCAGCAGAATTATATCATTATTTAAGACATAATAAAATTTCTGAATATAAGGTGCAAAACTTGTAACCGTATATTCTGTATCATTTTCCTCAAAGCTTCCATTGATTACTTCAATCGTATCGTCTTTCTGAATGATAAATGTCTTATCCCCAAAGTTTTCCAGATATGCAACGAGTTCCTCTCCCATATCCCAGTCCGGAGTCTGACTGTCATTTTCAAACAGTCTTGCGAATATTCCTCCGTCTCTGTAAAACGTTGACTGACCGAAACGGTCCCTGGAAAGATCCGGTCTGTTCAGATGCGGACCTGCTACTGCATAGGTCGATGCCGCCATACCTTTTTCAAGCGGTGTTGCTGCTGTTGCATGCGTATCATAACAGTACAGAATTCCTGCCGTTGAACGGTAACTTGCTTTCAGATAACGGATGTCTTTCAGTCCTTCAAATACCTTGTATGCAGCTGCTGCCGTTACACCGCCCCATAGTGAGTGGATCATATATGTAAGTGCTTCCCACCACCGGTCCGGGTTCTGGGCACGGAAATCATTCGAATATCCGATATTGGCAAGCAGTAATCTTCCATAACGTTCTGTGCTTTCTTCTTTTCCGCATTCCGCCAGTGCTCCCGCTGTCGGTCCGAATCCCGCATTATCGTAAAAATGCTCTGTAATCGCTGCCTTATAATCCGGTGCTTCCTTATCTATACGGTCAATCACTTTTTCCCACAGTGACTGGATCCGTTCGTATTCGTCTGTCAGACCTTTTTCTTTCAGTTTCTTCATAAGATCTCCAAAATACAGGAAATACACGCCTAACATCTGTGCTTCTTCTTTTCCACGCTCATCTTCATGAAGATCCGGATTCACACGCAGATCAAAAACCTCTGCTGCCCACTTCAGATAGGTATCCGCACCATTAATCTCCAGCACGGAATCATCAAATTCCGATAACAGATAAAACAGATGCCCGATATATTCAAAATCCATACAACGGTAAAAGCTTCCATATAATTTCTCCGGTTTCTTAAAATCACCGTCCCTGAACCATTTCTTGCGAACATATTCTACTGCACATTTTTCTACTTTACGAACCTGTGTAACATCCAGTTTCCCCAGCAGATTTTTCCTCAGAACAAGGTTTGCCTTTCCAAGAGATTCCCCCTGATTGGAAATCGGTTTAAATGCACATGCCGGATCTCCATCCTCTCCTGTATATAAGTTGTCACAAATGTAAGCGACTCTTTCTTCGATTACTTTTTCAATGCGGTCCATTACATTCAGCACAATGAAATCTTCCGAAGCATTATCAAATGTAAATACAACCTTGTGTTCCCCCATGGTTTCCGGTTTAAATGAAAAACTGATCGTCTTTCCTCCGCAGGTTTTGCCTGAAGCATTTAATACCGGACATACAGATACTTCTGCTTCTCTTATATTGCCCTCATCCTTATATAATGCTTTTACACCGGCAATTTCCAGACCTTTCGGTAATTCTACAGTTCCCCTGACTGTTTCCCCAATAATATTCAAAGGTGTGTACTCAATTTCCGGATGTCCCAGTTCCAATCCTTTTTTATAAAAATCATCCTGATCCGTGTTCGTATTAATTACATAATCCCACACCTTTTTTTCACCGGCGTCTAACCGAAATCCTTCCTTGGAATAGATCCAGTCATGGTTCTCAAAATCTGCGGCATAACCGCCTGCCAGATATAATTTGTGGAACAACATTCCATCTAATGACGGAGATACATTTTCAAAAAACAGATTCTCATAATCACAATAAGTTCCGACTGAGACGGTATCCCCTTTTGTCTGATACATGCCCAGACTCTCTCCTTCGCCATCTCTTCTCACAATACTTAACTTTGTATAGTTCTTGGAAATGGATGGAAATACAGCTGCAGAATTATGAATATTTCTCAGGACATTCTTATCCCGGAACATCACATATGCATAGGAAATCCAGATTCCAAATTCTGCAACAGAAAGCTTCCGGTCCGTCTTATTCGTCAGCACAATCTCCCAGCACAGGCGGTCTTCCCCACTCTCCATATCATATACAAATGATACCTGTACTTCCGGGAAATCATATGTAACCTCTGCCTTTCTTCCGGATTCTTCTACTTTCGGCATCTGGTCTCCGTTACTTCTCTTTATTCCGTCAACAGTCAGATCGAATCCGCCAAATAATTTATCGTCATCCTGATATCCGGCCTCTTTCAGATAGGTACGGTCCATTACCCAGTTCATACTGTATGGATCATCTTTTATCTTAAGTTCTGATATATAACCTTTTTTGTCTACCCGCATGCTGAATTTTTGATTTTCTATCATTGTTACTTCTCCTCTCTGTAACATACGTTTCGCTTTATTTAATAAATTTAACACTTTTTTCGATCCATTTCTATCGGTAATTACAGCTAAAACTTAAGATATTTCACACAAATTGAATTCTTCAGTTACTCGCTCTTTTTTAACTTTGAATAATAACTGTCTGCTGTATAGAGTGCTGCCACCGGATTGTGCCCCAGTACACGGTCTTTCGTCACTGCCGTTGTAGTCAGAGCTTCCGAATATTTGTAGAACAGACTGTCATGTCCCACACATAATCCTACAACCACATTCAGATCTGTATTAGCTTTATTCAGAAGCTTCGCCTGCAGGATTGGATTGCACATATTCACACCAACACCCTCGCAGCATTCCGGAATGCCGACCGATGTCTTCTTCTGTGTCCCGGCTTTGCATCCGACACCATATACTTCAAAACCATGTCTTCGCAAAATATCTGCCAGGATACGGCTTTCTTTTAACAGACCGACACAGGTTGCGATTCCGATCTTTTTCGCATTGATCTTCTTTGCAAAATCCATGATTTCTTCAACTCTGGTGTGTTTACAGTAATTCTCATACTCCACTTCTGCTGCCGCAATCGTTACTTTACGGTTCTCATCTTCGTTGTAACACTCCATTGCTTCATTTAAGACTTCTTCATCCATGTGCGTTGTCAGACAGAAGTCCGGATACGTTTTATCCATTTTGTTGCAGTTTTTTACTGCACAGTCGATACAGGACATATTTTCTTTTTTCATTTGCTCATTCTCCTTTTCGTATTTTCTTTTTCGTATTTTTTCCTTTATCTGCGGTATTTTCCTTTCTGTACATCTTATTGCAATTCTACTTTCACATTATCTGTTTCACCTGCCAGATTTCTTACATTATTTACCTGTCATAATCTTAGCATTTTACATTTTGTAATACAACTTTCCCCCCCTCTTTTCTCTAATTATTACCGTATATGCCGAAAATGCCGATGAAAAGAAATGGGAAGCTCCAAATGTCATCAACAAGGCACCTGCCCGTGAAACGATGTCGCATTTCCAGACAGACGGTCAGGTAGAAGATGCTCTCGATAAACTTGCAGCATACTGGACAGATCTTCTTTCCCGTTACAGTCTTGACTGCGCCGATGAAAAGCTTTCCCGTATGGCAAATATCTGGAACCAGTATCAGTGTATGGTCACATTCAATATGTCACGTTCTGCTTCTTACTTTGAGTCCGGTACCGGACGTGGTATGGGATTCCGCGATTCCTGTCAGAACCTGCTTGGTTTTGTACATCTGATCCCGAACCGTGCAAGAGCCAGAATCCTTGATATTGCAGCAACGCAGATGGAAGACGGAAGTGCTTACTTGAAAGGAATCGGAGATTTCTCTATTCTGGATGAAAAGGTTGATTTTGACAACGATGCTTCCAAATCAGATACTTTATTAGAACATCTGAAACGGTCATTTAACTACACTCTGACACACTTAGGCCCTCACAACCTTCCACTGATCGGACGTGCCGACTGGAATGACTGCCTGAACTTAAACTGCTTCTCCAAAGAACCGGGAGAACCATTCCAGACGATTGGACCTTCCGAAGGACCTGTAGCAGAGTCCGTATTCATTGCCGGAATGTTCGTAAAATATGCGTATGAGTACGCCCGCATCAATAAGCTTTTAGGAAATAACGAAGAAGCAGACCGCGCATACAAAGTTTCAAAAGATATGTCTGACGCCATCTTAAAAGACGGATGGGACGGCAAATGGTTCCTCCGCGCCTACGATGCATTCGGAGAAAAAGTCGGTTCTCATGAAAATGAAGAAGGACAGCTCTTCATCGAACCACAGGGCTTCTGTGTGCTCGCCGGAGTCGGTGTAGAAAGCGGCGAAGCCGAACAGGCACTTGATTCCGTAAAGGAAAAGCTGGATACAAAATACGGTATCATGTTACAGCAGCCGGCTTACCAGAGCTATCACCTGAATCTTGGTGAGATTTCTTCTTATCCGCCTGGATACAAAGAGAATGCCGGTATCTTCTGCCATAACAACCCCTGGGTATCCATCGCAGAGACCGTGATTGGACGCGGTAACCGTGCATTTGAGATTTATAAGAAGACATGCCCAGCTTATATCGAAGACATCAGCGAGATTCATAGAACCGAGCCGTATGTATACTCTCAGATGATCGCCGGGGCCGACGCGCCAAAACATGGTGAAGCCAAGAACAGCTGGCTTACCGGAACTGCTGCCTGGACATTCGTCAATGTGTCACAATACATCTTAGGACTGCAGCCAGACTATGACGGACTAATCGTCAACCCTTGCCTGCCGGATGACATCCATGAGCTGACGCTTCACAGAACCTACCGCGACAGCAATTATCATATTCACGTAGTAAAACCTGAGGGTGTAGAAAAGGGTGTGCAGGAAATGCTCGTAAATGGACAGAAAGTGTCCGGTAATCTGATTCGTCCGATAGAAGGGACGAAAGAATATAACGTCGAAATCGTAATGGGCTAGCTCCTATCCCCATATACGTTTTCATATTTTACTTAACTGGAGCTGCCGGCTGGCAGCTCCAGTTGCAGATCATGCTTTACTTTGTAAAATATCCTCTATTTCTTTTATACTCATATCTGTCGCTTCTGCAATCTGTTCGACAGAAAATTTGTCCTTCATATTTCTGATGATCTTTTGTGTTGCTTCAATGGCACCTTCGTTCCGACCTTCATTCCAGCCCTCACTCCGACCTTCATTCATTAATATCTTCCCAATCTTCCACATCTTCAAATCCTCCTTCATCTCTTCCAGATCCATTTCGTCTAAAAATTTTTCTGCCATTGCATACATCACCGCCTCTATCTTCTCTTTGTCGATTGGCAAGTATCCTCTTATCTCACGCATCACTGCAAAACTTCTGTGGAATCTTTCTTTCTGTGAACTTTCACCGCCCATCAAAGAACACATCGCCGGTTCAACCAGTTCTTCTCTTTTGATTTCTTCTCCTGTTTGAATCTTTGCTTCTAACCTTTCAAGTAACTGGTCTGCGTTTCTCCCTTGCAGGATGATTGGATGTATACGGTATGTATTGATTCCTTCCGAATACTCCGTCACCGGAGTTTTAATATTTCCCGAAAACAATACATATGTTGTGATTGCTACTCCATACTGATAACTTGTCAGTGCTTCATAAGTCCGAAATCGCTTTAAGCCCTGCACACCTTCATTTGTGCTTTGAAATTCCAAATGCACCCAGGAATTATCTTCCATCTCATAGTTAAAGTCCTGATACATTTTCTTTAATTCCAAATGTACCATCTCTGTAGGTGCCACTCTCCTCACTTTTCCTTTTATATTCAATAAAGGAAATAACTCTTCTGCAAAGAACAATGCCAATGTTTTCATTGCGGCATCTTCCTGCTGCGTATTCTGACATCCGACGTTTGCCAGATCTTTCTTCTGTTTTTCATCTGTCATATAGTATCCTTTCTGGAAAATACTATACAGAGAAACTGTCTTTACTTCATAATAACAAATACTTATACTACAGACAATGGTTTTCCGTTTTTATTTTCTTATTTCTTTGTAGTTCTGTTTCTATGAGAAATGTTCCCCGATTCAGGGTTGATTTGTCATGAACTGTCGATTCTGATTTTTGAATAAATTATTGAAAATTATCTTTTAAAATTTGAAGATATATGACAGTCCCTCTGATAGACCATCATCTGTGAAATTATACTATCATGTATAGATCATTTCGTCAATTATAAAATCATTCTATATTATAAAATACCTTCATTCCTTTTATAGGCAACAAAATTTCTTGTGCCAGTTCCTCTTAGGTTAGACACGACGAAAATAAATCTGAAAGAAACCAGAAAATATTACTGCAAGTGTCAATTCCTCATAAGTAAGGTACAACTCCTTTATCGTTCCGTTCTGCCACAGAATAAAATAATAATCCAGGCATTATCTGATAAATATTATATCATACTCTAATTCTCTGCACATAAAATAATACCCCTTCTAAGAATCCCGCTTTTCTTATTAGCCAGACTTCCCAGAAAGGGCATATCTGTTCTTAATTTTTCTTTTTACTCTTCTGTTATCTCTTCCTCCGGATCATCATCCTTCTCCAGCACCAATATATCCGCTATACTGCATCCCACATAATCGCAAATCTTTGCAATTGTTGCCAAATCAACTCTCACAACTTTATTCTTACAATAATTATTCAGCTGTGTATGCTGCAGCTTACATGCATAGCATAACTGGTTCTTGCTGATCTTCCTCTCTTTTAATACCTTTTCCAGTT
>CAKRAT010000044.1 GCA_934295165.1 uncultured Dorea sp.
GGCGTGAAGAACAAAGACGGCCGTTACATTTCCGAAGAAGTACAGAGCTCTGCTGTAGATTCCTTCGGTCACAGCTACATCGCGGGTGTCGCAAAGGTTCTGGAAGATGCTGTCAGAAATGAGATCGGATGCAAGGTACGTTCGATCGAACTGAACCTGATGCAGCGCTGCGCTGCACATCTTGCAAGTGCTACGGACATCCAGGAATCCAGAATGCTCGGGAAGACCGCCTGCCAGTATGCGCTTGAAGGTGCAACCGGTATGATGGCTGCTGTGATCCGTACTTCTGATAATCCTTATGCTACAGAATTCAAGGCGCTCCCTGTATGCGACATTGCCAATGCGATCAAGAGTGTACCTGCGGATTATATTAATGATGCGGGAAATGATGTGACGGAAAAGATGGTGGACTATCTGACACCGTTGATTCAGGGGGAAATGAATACCATTTATGAGAATGGGATTCCGAAGTATATTTATTTGTATTAAATTTGGGATTTAATTTATTAACTGAGTTGGCCTTTCGATCCTTGAAGAAAACAGTATAAAGTGCTTCTTGTTCAGTTTCCATGCTCTAAGAAAAACTAAGAGGGTCAAAATTATGCGTTGGGTTTTCGAAATTTGCCTGTTTGAGCCGAATGGCGAGTTGCAAATTTCGGAAGCCCGTTTTTAGCATAATTTTGACGCTTTAATATTTCCCACCGACGGAACCTGAACAGGAACGGCTTCCTACTTTTTATGCAGGTTCGGGTAGTTATGCCTTCCTGAATTAAATCCCAATTTAACAATACAATATGCAAATTTAATAGAAAGTACGTATGTTCTTGCTTTTCTTGTCTTTTCATGCTATACTATCACCCGTTACAAAACCCGAAAAAACCAAGGTCTTACAAGGGTTTAGCCGGTTCCCGGCGTAAAGAAGATGATAGAAAAGACATCCACCGGATTTCTTTCCTATCCGCTACGGCGCGTGTGTTCGTGACCTTCCACACGTAAAACAAAACTAAAGGAGAATTGAAAAATGAAAAACAAAAATCTTAGTTTCATGACCCAGGCAGCCATGATCGCTGCAATCTATGTGGTGCTGACTTACATCTTTGCACCATTTTCTTTCGGAGAAGTACAGGTTCGTATCTCCGAGGCACTCACTATTTTACCAATATTTACACCAGCCGCTATTCCGGGACTCTTTGTCGGATGTCTGATCGGTAATATTCTGGGCGGTGCGATCCTTCCGGATATTGTATTCGGCAGTATTGCAACTCTGATCGGTGCATTTTTCACATGGAAACTGCGTGAGCAGAAGCCGGTTGTCGCAACACTTCCACCGATTATTTCGAATATCATCATCGTTCCGTTCGTACTGCGTTACGGTTATGGTGTGACACTTCCGATTCCATTCATGATGCTGACAGTCGGAATTGGTGAGGTGATTTCCTGCACCGTTCTTGGTCTGATCGTGTATGGGGCATTGAAAAAATATAAAGGTACAATTTTCCGCACAGCTTAATATATATCGGAATAGTGTGATATACAAAAACAGTATTGTGCACAAAGAGCTGACATACAACCCGTTTCATAATGGTTATATGTCAGCTCTTTTTATTTTTCAAACAACTATCCAATATACGTATTACCGCTTCCTGACGTCATCTGATCCATCTCTTCATACTTCACGCTGTGTCTGGTATTATCGCTCAGATCCTCATACACAACATTCGTATCGTTGTATCCTACCAGGATCACGGCATTTTGTGAATCCAGCATTGCAATAACCGGTCTGCCCTGATTGATAATATACAGAATTTCTTCCGTTGTACAACCGGTCAGGTCATAAACATCATCGCCATTGACATCTTTTAAAATATCAATTGGTTTTTCCTGATTTTTCAGACGATCTTTTATAGCATTTACTACATCATCTTTGTCCGTAAGCGAATACTGTAAATTACGATTTCCTCGTTCCCATACGTAATTCTGTGAAGAATCAACTACCACACCATTATAGTCATTCGCTTTTTTAATCGCATCTCCTGCTTTAGTATACACCCCCTGGATTTCTCCATGTCCAAAAACATAATATTTCTCCGGTGCATTTTTATCTGAAAATGTAATTGTCTGTGGTGTCTCGAACAAAATCTGTTTTGGCTTCAGTACTTTTGGCTCTTTATCTGAAATACCATCGTTATATGTCAGTCTTACCTGTGTCTGTTTCAAGTCTGTAGCATATGTTTCCAATGCAATATTGCTTTTCGTCTTCTGTTCATTATTCGTGATATAATCCGGTGCCGTTGCAGTGTATGTGTCCCCGTCTTTAGACGCACGCTCCAGTGTGATCATATCTTCATCAAACGATGCATTCAGAACGTACACGCCTTCTGTCTGATATGTTTTGATCACTTTTCCTTTTTGGTTCCGAATTTCCAGTTTGTACATTGGAACGGTTGCTTCTCCGGATACTGTATTTCCGATATCTTCTGTTTTTGCAACTCC
This sequence comes from uncultured Dorea sp., assembly GCA_934295165.1. Taxonomy (GTDB): domain Bacteria; phylum Bacillota; class Clostridia; order Lachnospirales; family Lachnospiraceae; genus Dorea_A. The sequence goes on from CAKRAT010000044.1 coordinate 2,494, forward strand.
GTATACAAAATCACTTCTGACAAAGCCCAGCGGCCGGATACACTCTCCATCTCCACATACTACTTTTTGCTTCTTTCCAGTCTCCACATTGAGAATCGTTACTTTCGTTGCTGTTTTAAGTTCTCCATTTGCCTGATATGCAATCAGACTTCCATCCTCCGATACTACATACTGCTGTGCATCCAGTCCTTTGACCAGTGTCTTTTTCTCATCATCTTCTACACTGTACTGATACAATGTACCATCTACCATAGTATACAGCATGTCTGTCTTTGCATTATAGTAAGACTTTTCTCCCAGTTCACTTACTGCCTGTGCATAAGATTTATTTGTGGAAATAAATACCTTCTCTTCTACGGAATTTTTCTCTATGTCGTAATAATATACAGCCACTCCTACTTCACCTTCATGCTCACCCCGGTCCATATAACCGGATACCAGAAAGGTTGTATTGCCCTTGGCATCTACTTTCATAAGCTTGATCTTATGATCTGATACCAGATTTCTCACATCTGTATTTTCCGCATCTGCAAAGCCAAATACCAGTGAAAGCTCATCTGAATCTTTATTATAATTCCAAAGTTCATTTGCTTCAACAAATGATACGATCGTGCCGTCTTTATTTACCTTATAAGACAGATTCGTTGGTGCAATACCCAGGATAATTCCCTTTTCATTCAGAACTTTCTGTGTTGCATCAAATATCTGATCCATTGTCCTGTCGTAATCCAGCAGATATGTCTTCTGGGCATCTGCAATATATCTGACACGGAAGAATTCTTTGACAGCATAGCGGTCTGTTTCATTTTCCTCACCCTTACAACTCACCCGGTACTGTAACTGTACCGACATACAGGTGCTGTTCAGCTCTTTGATACTCCAGCGCTCCCCCTGCTCTACCTGTGGCTGCAGGTTTCCCCATGTAACCTGTTCATAATTAGAGTTAATCGTCACATGCTGCAACGTGGTATTATCCGCATCATCGGTTGGTTCAAGTGCCGCTCCAACACCTGCATTTTCCGCCTTTGCAAGTGCATTTTCATGGTAATCACTGATATAATTCAGACACTGTACAACATTTGCATCTTCATCACTGACAATTCTGGTATAGAAATATACGGGATCTGCACCATTCCTGTTCAGCCGGATTTCCAGAATCCTTTCTTCATCCAGCACTTTATCACCGCTAAGATCCAGATTAAAACTATTTCCAACCTTTTTAATCTTCTTCGATTTCAGCTCGCTTGTTCCGTCCATGGTATAAACTTTATAAGTTGCACCTGTAAATTTATTGCCATATGCATCTACATTTACATCCAGATTCTGACTTGATACCGGTGTAATCGTGTTGTGCATAGATGCCACGTCCATCCTCCTTGCATAACCTGTCAGCGTATTAATCTTATAATCTCCATATGAGAACGAAATCTGTGGAAATGTTGCGGCTCCCATATCAGCCGTCATATTATCATTACCCTTGTTCGTAACGTAGCTGAATATAATGACAGCCACAATGAATACTGCAGAAAGAACACCTGCATTTATCAAACGTTTCTTTAATGTTAATGTCATTTATACTCCCTCTTTATTCAGTTTTTCCCAGTTATTTGTTTTCAGATTCACTTTATCCTGATTTGCCAGTGTCGGCACATACCCGTCTAACAAATTTCCCAGTGTCGGTGACACCCTGAGTTCCGCCTCACATTTCCGAATGGATTCTTCTATCTGCTGCCGTCTTGCAATTTCTTTTAAATCTTCTTTCCGGCTTCTTTTTACCGAACGAATCAGAATATTTTTCGGTGTATGTTCCATGTCGATGAACTCCAGTATCTGCGCTTCGTACCCCTCACGTTCCAGATACTCTGCCCTGAGTCCATCTGTGATCAGTGCCGCCATACGTTCTTTCAAAAGACCATATTTTAACACCGGCTCTAATACATCATTCTTGATCTGACGGTTCAGTTCATGCTGGCAACAGGGCACAGACAGGATTACTTTTGCATCCCATCCAACAGCTTTCGCCAGTGCATAGTCCGTCGCCGTGTCACAGGCATGCAGGGTTACTACCATATCCACCTTATTGACACCCGTATAATCTGCAATGTCACCTTCCAAGAATTTCAGCTTCTTGTAACCATACTTTTCACTCAATTCATTACAACGATGGATCACATCTTTTTTCAGATCCAGTCCTATGATTCTTATGTCATATTCTTTCAATTCATGCAGATAATAATACATGGCAAATGTAAGATACGACTTTCCACAGCCAAAATCCAGAATTGTAAGTTCTCTTCCTTTATCCAGTTCCGGCAGAATGTCTTCGATAAACTCCAGGAAACGGTTAATTTGGCGGAATTTATCGAATTTTGCATGCGCAATCTTTCCATCCTGAGTCATAACACCAAGATCCTGCAAAAACGGTACCGGAACTCCCTCTTCCAGTACATACTTTTTCTTACGGTCATGGCTCATATTAATCTGCTTTTTCTGTCCTTTTTTTATCTTGCTTTTTATCGTAACTTTTCCCTTTTTACTCACAAGGACTGTGTAATCTGCTCTCTGTGTCTCCATCTGCATCTGGCGCATATTTCTCATATATCCAAGAAGTATTTCACAAGCTTCTTTCTCCTCCACATTCTCATGAAATGCCTGATTATTCCGAAACGACTCAAGCTGAAAGTAAAGGGCATCCTTTTTCAAAACCGGTCTTACTTTTACTTTCTTCACACTATCTTTATTCTTTGGATTACTCAGCGTTGCTGATATAAATTCTATATTTAAATTTTCCTGTAATAATTTACTTAATTCATTCATAATATTATATTTTACTGTTTTTTAGACAGGAGCGCAAGTGGCATGACTGGCATTTTGCTATGGGGGACGGAGGATTTCTAAAAAGGGACAGGGGAAAACATAGTTGGGGACGGAGGATTTTCTGAAATCCTCCGTCCCCAACTATGAAATCGGGAATTTTATCGTCACTTTAAACAAATCTCCATCCAGATACAATTCAAATATTCCACCCTGCATTTCTGTCAATGACTGCGCGATTGAAAGTCCCAGACCGCTGCCTTCTGTACTTCTTGACACATCCCCGCGGATGAATCGTTCTGTCAGCTCATCTGCAGATATATTCAACGGCTGCTCAGATATATTCTTCAGACTAAAATATGCCATGCCATCTTTCTTCTCAAGATCTGCATAAACTCTTGTTCCCTGCATTGCATATTTCGCTGCATTGTTATATATATTTGATAATACTCTCCACAACCGTCTTCCGTCGGCATGAATTACAACATCTTCACCCGGAAGATTCATAACTTCCTCCAGATCACGCGCTTTAAACTTTTCTTCGAATTCCCCACTCATCTGCTGGATTATTTCCACCAGACTCAGGTTCATGAATTCCAATGTGATGTTCCCTGAGCTTACCTTCGAAGCTTCCACCACATCTTCTGTCAGAGTCTTAAGCCGCTGTGACTTCTGCTCCAATACTTCAATGTAGCGCTGAATCTTCGGATCCTGTAGTTTCTCCTGCTTTAACAATTCCACATAATTAATGATAGACGTAAGCGGCGTCTTAATATCATGCGATACATTCGTAATTAGATCAGTCTTAAGCCGCTCGCTTTTCATACTCTTCGCAAGTGCCGCTTCCAGTCCTTCTCCAATAGAATTCACCTTTTCTGCAATCTCTTTCTGCTCCGCCAGTAATCCACTTACCGGAATCTGATAATCTACCTCGCCGCCGGCAATCTTCTCGATTCCAGTCTTAATCTTTCCGGTTCCTTTTGCCTTCTGCACCATCCAGATAAATGCGGCGCTGTCAATTAGCAGCAAAATGAATGCCCATGCCCAGGTAGTACTTCCATCTGCGGCAAATACATATGTCAGCCAGTGAATTGCGAAAAATGCTGCAAATCCAATCATCGATTTCCACAGATACCGGATATTCTGGAACATTTCTTTCAGGAAAACCAACAACCATCTGAGCACACTGTTCTTCCATACCGTCTTTGCCTTGATTCTTCTCACCAGGCTCAGATAACCGGCAAGGAACATTGCACAGGTATACAATGCCGCCAGACATCCAACCATTATTCCCGGAAGATATGATTCCATATTCTGTGCATAAATTGTCCCTACACTTGCTGTCTGCCAGGTAAATGTTCCAGCCTTTACTCCTACCAGCATAACAACAGCCCAAAGCAATATCACACCTATAGCTGCCAGTTCTGTTTTTACATGATCAAATTTTGCAAGATGTACTTCTTCGTCTTCCGGAACTTTCCCGGCTCCGATCGTCAGTAATACCAGAAGTATCAGATATCCCACTGCCACTATAATTCCCAATATAACGGCTGCTTTCGCTCCACCCACATATTGTGTAAATATCTGGTTCTCCTCGTAAAAATCATCTTTCACAGGATAATCTGTATCTACAACCGATGCATATACATAGTCCGAAACATCCACATAACCAGACACTGTTGACTGCCATTCCTGTGCCATCGAATCACCCTTGCCTGCCTTTTCAATATTACTTTCATAATCCGCAAGCTTCGGTTTTACGATCACATATTTTCCTGATTTTCTTATTTTTTTCAGGCTCTCCTTATAATTATCATAGTTCTGATACTGTTTCTTATTCGTAATGACCGTTCCATTATCCCGGTTCACATACAGATACGTAATGTTTGTATTTCCTTCCAGGTACTGATTCTGGTTTACTGCATAATTGTCAACATCTGAATAAATACTTTCGGTCACATTGTTTATTATTCTGTAAACATCATTCAGCCTGCCATTCCATTCTTTGGAATTGTTCACCAGTTGAAGTACAGTCTCTCCATTTACCGTCTTATAATCGCCAATGATTTTTACACCGTCATAATTCCAGCAATTGATATAGGCAATCTTTCCATCAATATCCTGAAGTCCCCGGAATCTGGATTCTCCATTGCCGCTTTCCTGATATGCTCCCTGCTTCAACTCATCCAGAATATCATCCGCTGAACTATTTCCTGTAACAACAAATGACAACTCTCCATAATCAATCATCCGTTTAAAATCTTTATAATGGAAATAATGATAAGTCCCATCTGATCGCTGGCATACAATAATATCCTCCTGCTTATTCGCTTTGTCCGAATCTGAGCTATCGTCCGTCATCGTTTCTGCAATTAATTTTCCCCAGGAATACAGATCTCCCAGACGGAACGACAGTCCGGTTTCATCTTTTCCTGTTATCTCGCCGGTATCATCATACTTTGCCACATCTACGATCTTATCTGGATCATATTTTCCATCCGTATCATATAACGACTGATACCTGATTTCATCCAGAATATTATAATTAGCATTAGCCACAGAATTGGCAAATGCATTGCTTTCTTCATAATTCTTTGCTGCATCTGCTGAAAACAATTCCCGTGTCAATATTGGATAACGGGTAGCCCACAGAAAACATAATACCCCGGCAACAGCCAGTATGTGCACTCCTGCCATAAAAAAAATCTTTGCGTTACGCATTCGGTACCATTTCTTCATATATACTCCTTCCTAAAGTTTCTCTATCTTATATCCGACACCCCAGACCACCTTCAGGTATCTTGGTTCTTTCGGATTGATCTCAATCTTTTCCCTGATATGCCGGATATGTACCGCTACTGTATTATCCACTCCGATAGCATCCTCATTCCAGATACTTTCATATATCTGATCGATAGAAAATACCTTTCCCTGATTTTTCACCAGTAATAATAAAATATTATATTCGATCGGTGTCAGTTTGACCGGTTCCCCATCAACAGTAACCTCCTTCTGATCATCATCGATCGTAAGGCCGCCAACTGTATAAACGGCCTGATTATTATTAGCTACAGTACTTCCCAGCTGCGTATATCTGCGAAGCTGGGATTTCACCCTCGCAGTCAGTTCTAACGGGTTGAACGGCTTTGTCATATAATCGTCCGCTCCCACATTCAATCCAAGGATCTTATCTGCATCTTCAGATTTTGCCGACAAAATTATAATCGGCATATTCTTCTTTTCACGGATCTTTAATGTTGCCCGGATTCCATCCAGCTTTGGCATCATCACATCAATGATCAGAAGATCCACCTTCTCCTTATCCAGTATTTTCAAGGCTTCTTCTCCATCATATGCCTTTAACACTTTATATCCTTCCTGCGACAGGTAAATCTCTATCGCTTCAACTATTTCTTTATCATCATCACATACAAGTACATTGTACATTACTCATCACCTCCCTTATAATATACAAGAATATCAGCTAATTTTTAAGTCCTGGTCTTGTAAATTCTTAAGATATTATGAAATTACGCTTTTTGTCGGTTGAAATAAAAAGTGCTAATAATTTGTCTAAAAATAATATAGTTTATTTTCCCGCCCGGCTTTTTCTATATAATATAAGCAGGTAACTTTTTTATTTTCATATTTTCTGCATAATTTCTTTTGGAATATACATAATTTTTCAGAAAGAAGATGACGTATTATGCATGAACCAGAAATAGAATATCTTATCCGCTCTCTTGGCATCGGCGCTACTTACCGTGGATATGCTTATTTGGTTTATGGTACGCGGCTTTGTCTGTCTGATGAAAATTACCTCCTTTTCGTCAGTAAGTATCTTTATCCAGACATTGCCCGGCATTATAATACTACCAGCTATAGTGTTGAACGTAATATTCGTACAGTTATCAAAGTTTGTTGGGAACATGGCAATAAACAACTGTTAGAGAAAATTGCGCTCCGTCCTCTTTATTTAAAACCAACCTCCGGTGAATTTTTTGATATTTTAACAGCTCATCTGCAAAAATGTTCAGCAGCGTTCCCTCAATTATCCGCTGTTTAGAATCTGTTTTTTTCTTCTTCATTTTTAGTTAAGATTTTTTCTATATCTTTTATGCTTTTAACATAATTTGGACATATTTTTTGTCTATACTATGTATCAGATAGTTGATGAACAACAACTATCACCCCCCTCATAAAGTAAAACACCGAAATCACTCTTCGGTGTACACTTTACTCTCATTCCTTTAGTAATTATAACAACAACAAAAAACTCTCCCATGTGGAGAGTTTTTTGTTGTTGTTTTTACTGCTCTGTTTTCATATAACATTTTTCCGTAATTTCCTGCAGATTTTAGAACACCACAACCAACAGCATTTTGAACTGTTCTTTTAATGTTAATACTTCTGCTTTACTAATATTTTTGATCATACCCATTTTTTAATTCCTTTCTTTTAATATTAATCATAGATTTTCCCCCTTAACAGTTTATCCTTAATATCTACTATAATGCTTTTCTTTACATGGAAATGTGGTTTTAACAACAAATTATATATTTTTATAAAATGAACATACTTTTTTCACATTTCTTGGTTATAATAATATTTAGATAGTTGAATAACAACTATCGCCCCCCTCATAAAGTAAAGGCCGCCGGGAGGCAACTCCGGGCGGTCCACTTTACCGATCATTTTTGCGGATGCTTTACGGCTCCGCTTTTTTTAATTGTTCATACCAGACAGCCGTCTGGTCTTTATCTTTACTGTTCATAAAGATTGTATATTTTTTTGTCTGGATTTTTATGACTTCTGATTGCTCCAGCCATACATACATCCGGCACGATCCGTTTTCACTTCCTTCGAACTTTCCAAGCAACTGTTTTTCATCTGCCGAACCATTCGTCTTATTGAAATTCTCATCCGGAAGTCCATTTTCTAAAAATTGTACCGACTGTAAATCTGACTTTTTAATCTCTGTGTCCGTATATCCTGATGTAATCTCAAAACGATCCCCCGCATCTGTCAGATGTACCGGAATAAAATCCATCCTCAGCATCATGATGCAGACCCAGATCAGCAGAATAACCGTTCCCACCAAAGCGGCGGCTGTCATATAAACTCCCACTGGCTTTCCCAGATTCGTTGTATAATTCATCCCGTTAAACCGGTCCTGTACGAACAGGCGTGGATCATCTGGGTTCGCATACCATCCATTGCGCCAGTAATAATCATCATCAATATACATAGGCATCTTATCTTCCTGCAGGATCCTGTTTTTTGCTTTCCTTAAAGCAGCATACCCTGCAAACATTCCTGCTACGATCAATACCATAACTCCCGAATAGATCATAACATCCAGATTAGATATCCAGTGCGTCTTTACACCCGTATATAACAGATAAAGTCCTGCAATGGCATTGCATATATTTGCGATAAAAAACGCCCATGACCAGTACTTTTTCTCCATACGGTTAATCTTCTGGTTCACCTGTGAATCTTCGCTGTATACTTTTGTTCTTTCCCGCTGGAATATCCAGCCACAGAATAAAAAAGTTACCCATACAGCGATATTTGTTCCTTCTATAACAGTGATTCCCTGCCCCTCTCTCAGAGCAGTTCTCACCTGTTCTGATAATAACGGTGCCAGCAGTGCAAGTAATGGAAGCACATGCACCCATAACGGAAGCGCTGCTCTTTTTCCTCCTGTTAAGAGTCTTGTATCCGTTACCGTCATCCATCCGTCTTCATCTGAACTCCATCCATTTGCCATTTTCATATCATATAATCTTCTGTGATTACGGAAAATGAGATAGACAACGCCTCCCATGATTTCTATCAGCCATATACACCACAGGATCATAAAGATTGAAAAATACCAGAATCACACCCCACAGATCAGTATTCCTGCGATTGTATTCCACAGATAGAACTTCTTCACCTTTTTCTTATAATCGTTGATAAATGAAGTTACTGCCTCACTTCTGGCATACTGTTCTTCCATATGTATGCCTAAGATCATGCCCTCATAATACTGGGTCTTTCTGCCATACACCCCGTAAGCAATCCCCACCGTAAAAAGATCCACGAGCAAAAACACGATTGCCATACTCATTCCGCTGCCACCTCTATTCTTCCAAATGCCTGTCTGCAATACTCAAGGAAATCCTTGTAACTCATCCCACGGATCTTAGCTTCTGCACTTAAAAGCTCCAGTTCTTCTTCCAGCTTTTCCTGGAATTCTTCCTGTCGGTCTCCTCCTTCGTATCCGGGAATGCAGATAACTGTTCCACGTCTTCTATCTGTTTCGATAAATCCTTCGGATTTTAACAGCTGATATGCTTTGCTTACTGTCATATTGTTGATTCCAAGGTCTGCTGCCATCTGACGCACTGTTGGAAGCAGTTCTCCCTCTTCAAATCCACCTTTTCCAATCCCCATCACGATCTGATTGCGCAGCTGGAGATAGATAGGAATCTCTGATTTCATATTTATCTTAATGATCATAGTGTGCGGCTCCTTTCTTTTTTCCAATCCGGTTCTGTAATGTGTATTCTTTACATTGCTTTCCTTACTTTGTATTATATACAGTAATACAAATAATACAATATGTTTTTAAGATTAATTTAAAAGAATTTTTCATATCTACAAAACTTGCCACCTCCACGACCTGCCACTGACGGCTCCTTACAGATATCTGGACAACCGGCAGTTTTTCTTGCATACTTTTGTATACAAAAAAGCTCTGCGGAAGTTTTCCTCCACAAAGCTTTTTCTACATTTTTCTTTTATTTATTTCTTTCCTCGATCCACGTCAGGATATCCTGGTACACATTCTGACGGTCCCCTTCATTCAAGATCTCATGCCGGTCCCCTTCATACAGATGGATCGACACATCTTTGATCCCGGCATTCTTATATCTTTCATATACTCTGATCACATTCTTTCCAAATGCACCTACCGGATCATCCGCTCCTGCCGTGAACAGCACCGGAAGTGTCTTCGGAATCCGTTCCATACTTTCCTTCTGCACCAAAACCTTCATTCCGGTAAACATCTGATAATAAGCTCCCAGTGTAAATGTATAGGAACACAGAGGGTCCTCAACATATTCATCCCGCTTCTTCCTATCGGACGTGATCCATTCTTTCGATGTCTCGCCCGGTTCGAATTTCTTATTAAATCCTCCAAAGCTCAAATTATCTACAAACGTGCTTCTGTATTTCCATCCTTTGAACGCTGCGATGATCCGACAGACCATTCTTCCGGCACTGAGCGTCAGCGCGCCCTGATATCCCGTCCCCATAATAACGGCTCCCGAAAGTCCGCCTGCATACATCGTCAGATACTGCCGCAACAGGAATGATCCCATACTGTGCCCGAGCATAAAATACGGCACATCAGGATATCTCTTTTTCGTCATTTCCTGCAGCTGGTAAATATCCCCGATCACATACTGATTGCCTTTGCGTTCATCAAAATATCCCAGATCAGCTTCTGTCTGTATGGATTTTCCATGACCCAGATGATCATGCCCGACCACATAGTAACCGTGCCCGCACATAAATTTTGCGAAATCGTCATAACGGTCAATGTACTCTACCATTCCATGACAGATCTGTAAGATACCTTTTGCCTCTCCATCTGGAATCCATTCGATCGCATGAATCTTTGTCACGGAATCTCTGGACGTATAATAAAATTCATGCTTCATCATCTATCATCCATTCTGACATACTCTTTGTATTCGGCCAGCGGTTTATATGCCGGACGAATGATCTTATCTACATTCTTAAGCTCTTCCAGACGGTGCGCACTCCATCCGACGATACGCGCCGCTGCAAAGATCGGTGTATAAAGTGACGGCGGAAGATCCAGCATGCTGTATACAAGTCCGCTGTAGAAATCGACATTCGCATTTACACCTTTGTAGATCTTACGCTTTTCTGCGATGACCTCCGGTGCCATGTGCTCTACCTTTTCATACAGTGCATATTCCTTCTCACAGCCCTTTTCTCTTGCAAGCTGTTTTACGAATTTCTTGAAAATGTCGGCACGCGGGTCGGATACCGAATAGATCGCATGTCCCATTCCGTAGATCAGTCCTTTCTGGTCAAACGCTTTCTTATCCAGCAGATCGTTCAAATACTGGCGTACCTCTTCATCATCTTCCCAGTCACTGACTTTTTCCATCATATCATCGAACATCTGGGTTACTTTGATATTGGCTCCGCCATGCTTTGGTCCTTTTAAGGATGCCATAGCTGCCACGATCGTCGAATATGTATCCGTTCCGGATGATGTTACCACGTGTGTTGTAAATGTTGAGTTATTACCACCGCCGTGATCCATGTGAAGGACAAGTGCCATATCCAGGATTTTTGCTTCCAGCTTGGTATATTTCTTATTTTCTCTGAGCATCATCAGAATATTCTCTGCTGTCGATAATTCTGGTGACGGTGCATAGATGAACAGGTCATCACCCATGCGGTAGTTGTATGCATGATAGCCGTAGACCATCAGCATCGGAAACTGGCTGATCAGATTCAGGCACTGACGCAGTACATTCGGAATTGATGTGTCGTCTGCATGCGGATCATATGTGTACAGGCTCAGGATCGATCTGGACAGACTGTTCATCATGTCCCGGCTCGGTGCCTTCATGATCACGTCACGGACAAATGTCGGCGGCAGTGTACGTCTTTCCACCAGTGTCTCGTGGAATGTCTTCAGTTCTGTCTGGTCCGGCAATTCACCGAACAATAACAGGTAAGCGATTTCCTCAAATCCGTAATGCTTATCTTTTAAAAATCCCTGTACCAGATCTTTGATGTTATAGCCACGGTAATAAAGATTTCCTGCACACGGCACTTCCTCACCGTTCACAATCTTCTTCGCACATACGTCAGAAATATTCGTAAGTCCCGCAAGGACACCTTTTCCGTTCAGGTCACGGAGTCCCCGTTTGACTTCGTACTTCGTATACAAGTCTTTTTCTATCGCATTATTCTTCTCGCAAAGTTCTGCAAAATGGCTGATTTCCGGTGTTACCTCAAATAATGTCTGTGTCTGATCGTCTTTTCTGTCCATCGTCATCATCCTTTCTTGTTATAGGAATAGCTAATGTTGTCAGGTTGCGTTCTTATATTTTGTTTTCTGTTTTTGCTGTCTGCAGGATCTGATGCCTGTAATTCTTTCTCTGCTCATCTCCTCTGCAAGATCAACATTTGCAGTTTTTTTCTGATTTATCCGCCTGTATTCAAATCTTACTTTGATTTTTTTACTATCTGGCTTTACTCAACAGATTGCTTAACTTCGTGAATTCTTCCAGTGTCAGTGTCTCACCTCTCACGCCCGCGCCCTTTCCAAGTGCCTCGATCGCTGCTTCTATTTCTTCTTTTGTAAAATCTAATGCTGCCGCATTCTTCAGACCGTTCGCCAGTGTCTTTCTTCTCTGGTTGAAGGATGCCCGGATGATATTGAACAGCAGCTTCTCATCCTGCACCTGTACCGGCTTTTCCTGATGGCAAGTCAGGCGGATGACCGCTGAGCCGACCTTCGGTCTCGGCATGAAGCAGTTCGGCGGAACATTTGCCACAATGTACGGATCGGCATAATACTGCACTGCAAGAGACAATGCGCCGTAATCCTTATTGCCCGGTCCGGTCTGCATACGGTCTGCAACTTCTTTCTGCACCATGACCGTAATACTCTCCACCGGAACTTCATTTTCAAAAAGTCCCATAATGATTGGTGTCGTAATATAATATGGCAGGTTCGCCACTACTTTGACCGGCTTTCCGTTATTCTCTTCGTCTGCGAGTTTTTTCAGATCCAGCTTCAATACATCTTCATTGATGACACGGACATTGTCATATCCGCTTAATGTATCCTTCAGAATCGGGATCAGGTTCTTATCAATCTCAACTGCGATTACCTTTCCTGCTGCCTGTGCCAGATACTGTGTCATCGTACCGATTCCCGGTCCGATCTCCAGTACCATATCATCCTTCGTAATATTTGCCGACTGTATAATCTTATCTAATACATGTGTATCGATCAGGAAATTCTGACCGAACTTTTTCTGAAATGAAAAATTATATTTCTGCAGAACCTCTATCGTGTTCTGCGGATTCCCTAACGTTGGTTCTTTCATGGATCCTCCCGTGTATTATGTAATTTCTTGATTATTCCTCATTATACAATAATTTGGCGGGGATTGATAGCGATAAAAAATGAAATATGTATAAATGGTAACAGTCATCCTTCTGATGCGGGATCCCGAGATCCTGCGCCGGATCTTCTGCTCCTACGTCTCACTTACACGCCAGAACATCCAGACACTGCTTGCATGCATGACCATTGGTATCGGATTGTAGCTGATTTCTCTTCTGCTGATCTTCGGACTCTACGGACATGAACTGCCACTGATCCGCATATGCCGTTATTGTTACTCAGTATTTTTCTTATAATGTTCGACGGACTCGCAATTGCTTTCCTCGTAGAAAATGTCGCACCTGCAGCCGCTGTCATCAACAGTATTGTAAATGTAACGGCTCTTGGGACGCGTTTCTTATGCGGGGTCTTCTTTCCGATGTCCATGCTGTCTGCGTTACGTCCCATCTCCCGGTGTCTGCCTGTATCCTGGTTCATCACCGCGGTGAATCTCCCGGGTGATTACCGGACGCTGGATGCCGGAATGCAGACAGAACTTTACACGGTATTTTGTGAAAGAACGGATGCGGAATATATATATAGTAAACGTAGTGACGAAGTGATTGGTTAGGATTCAATTTATAGCTTGCTATGTGAATTTTGTATATTTTTGACTGATTTTTTCGCATTTTGTTTTGACGCAATTTCTTTATACAGAATTTTATGCATAAGGGTTTTCTTATTAATAAACAGGGAAGATATCATTATTTTTTCAATATCTCCCCTGTTTTTTACCGCCATACATTCGTAAGGATCTGCCTGCGGCCAAAGCATCCGTAAGGAGCTGCCTGTGGCAGATCCTGCAGGTGGCAGATCCTGTAGGTGGCAAGTCCTGTAGATTAACACATATTTACAAGAAACTGACACGCGCAAGCTCTATATCTTATTCTGCTTCCTACAAGCGATACATATGTCTGGCATTTTTCTCCGTCTGTTCGACTACTTCTTCATACGTAATGCCCTTTAATTCCGCAATCTTCTCTGCCACATAGCAGATATAAGCCGAATTATTGCGCTTTCCACGATTCGGCTCTGGTGCCATGTACGGGCAGTCCGTCTCGAGCACGATTGATGTCAGCGGAATATTTTCCACTACTTCTTTCAGTTTCTTCGCATTTTTGAACGTTATCACTCCGCCAACACCGATGTAGAATCCCATCTTAATATATTCCTGTGCCATTTCTTTCGAATAAGAATAACAATGGATCACACCGCTTAGTCCTTTCGAATGCTCCTTCATAATCTCCATGGTATCTGCCGCCGCCTCCCGGCTGTGGATCAGAACCGGAAGCTCCAGCTCCCTTGCCAGTTCCAGCTGTCGTATGAACCATTTTTTCTGCACTTCTCTCGGCTCATTGTCCCAGTAATAATCCAGACCGATCTCACCTACCGCAACCACTTTATCCTCTTTAAACAGCTCTTTCATCTGTGCAAAAGTCTCTTCATTCAGGCTTCCGATTTCATCCGGATGAATCCCGACTGCCGCATATACAAACGGATACTCCTTTGCAAGTGCGATAACCTTTCTGCATGAATTGTATGTTGCACTGACATTTACAATTGTGCCAACGCCCTGCTCTTCCATCGAGTTCAGCAATTCTACTCTGTCGTCATTAAACTGCTCATCGTCATAATGTGCATGTGTATCAAATATCATATATCCCTCCGGGGACGGGGGTTTTCTAAAAATCCTCCGTCCCAAATCAAAAATGTCCTATCCCCAGTGTCCCAATATTTATCCCTTCTTTTCCACACGTTATCCCAAGGAATTTCACGGTTATCCCACCCTTATCCCAAGGTTTTCCACATACTTATCCACATCATGTGGATAACTTATGTGACAGATACCGTATATAGATGTCGGATATTAGAAGATATTGTAAATGGGGACGGGGGATTTTTAGAAATCCTCCGTCCCCATTTACGTATTTATATATTCACCTTAACAAATCTCTGCACCGGCCGGCATATTCTTCTCCGGTGTCATAAGTGCCAGATTACCTTCTGCGTCTTCTGCACACAGCAGCATACCCTCAGATAATACTCCGGCAAGTTTTGCAGGTTTTAAGTTCACAAGAACCATAACCTTCTTACCAACCATCTCTTCTGCAGAGTAATGTTTCTTAATTCCGGATACGATCTGTTTTACTTCGCTTCCGATCTTAACCTGTGAGCAGAGAAGCTTCTTGGATTTTTTCACTTCTTCGCAGGCAATGATCTCACCAACCTGGAACTGCATCTTTCCGAAGTCATCGAATGTGATCTCCGGCTTTGCTTCGATGTCGATCACTTCTTCGTCAGCTTCTTCTTTTGCCTCTTCCTTCTCTTC
>CAKRAT010000045.1 GCA_934295165.1 uncultured Dorea sp.
CCAACGCCGAGATTTTTAGTATTTTATAATGGGACAAAAGAAGTGGAAGATTGTAGTGAATTCCGGTTATCTTCTGCGTATGAGAACCCGACAGAAGATCCTGATCTGGAATTAAGAGTAACCATGTTGAATGTAAATGACGGTCATAACCCAGAATTGATGGAACACTGCAGAACATTAAAAGAATATGCACAGTATGTGGCCAGAGTCAGAAAATATGCAGGAAAACAAAATGTTTCATTGGAAGAAGCAGTGACACGGGCAGTCAATGAATGCATAGAAGAAGGAATTCTGGTAGATTTTTTATTGAAAAATAAGACTGAGGTGATCAAAGTGAGCATCTATGAGTATGACAAAGAATTTGAAGAAAAGAAGTTGAGAAAAGCAGAGTATGAAGCCGGAAGACAGGATGGAATCGAGATCGGAAGGCAGGATGGAATTGAAATTGGAAGACAGGACGGAATCGAGATCGGAAGACGGGACGGAATCGAGATCGGAAAGCAGGAACTTCTGAAGAGCAAGGTGGAAAAGAAGTGGAAAAAAGGAAAAACAATAGAGCAGATAGCAGATGAGCTGGAAGAAGAGGTAATAATAATTCAACGGATTATAGAAGCATTATGCAAGAAAAAGGAAGAAAAATAATTTAAAATCCCCCTCTCTGGAATGATAAGTTTCGGAGAGGGATTTTTTTATCGCCATGCGTTCGTAAGGAGCTATTGAAAAATAACTACTTGTTATAATAATATAAAAAATGTGGGATACAAGATAAAAAGAGATATTTGAAAAATTAAAAGTTATGTTTTAAAAAGATTACATAACGCTGATGTTGGAAAAAGGTAGTCAGATAGTTGTTGTATAAGTTGTGCAAGATAGTACACCGATGGAAATAATTAATTGTTGAATGTACCTTTTGGGGAAAATAAAAGGAGGAGAACAGTGGGGATTTTAGAAAAACTGAAAGAGAAGTTTAAATTAAAAGATTATAAAGAAATGACACCTACAGAGATGTTGAGTCTTGATGATGAAAATCTGACAGAAGCAATATGGCACCGATATTTATCGGAGTTAGTTGGAGAACCAGTAGCGAATGTACTGGCAGAATTATCTGGTGCTAGAAGGGTATATTATATATTGTATACTTTCGATATGTTAGCAGGAATAGGAATGAAAGGTGAAGTGTACTGTCTGGAAAATGATAAAGATATATTGCCATTTCTAATATCTGCACTGGAAGAGGTTGGGGCATATGAAAATAAACGCTTGGTAGAAGATTTTGCAGATAAATATAATCTGGATTTAAATAATCTGAATGAAGATTGTTTTGAGAAACTTCGAATGAAGAATGAGGATAACAACAGTCCGGTTGATGAATTCGGAGAAGCTTATTTTAAAATGGTGACACATGAGAATGAACTTTACAAATGTCTTTTAATGTATGTGAGGCAGCATATAGAAGAATTCTAAAATGCCAAGTATCATCTATATTCTGGTTACGTTTTAGAAAAGGGGGTTTTTTATTGCATTTTGTCGTAAAAATCAGGAGACGGTTGAAAAAACAATAGTAATTCAGTTGATTAGTGAAACATTAAGGAAAAAAATAATTTAAAATCAGAGAGTATTGCAAAATAATTGATTTTTTGTAATTTTGCAACACACTCTTTTTTATGTACTATTTTGCAGTTAAGAGAAAACGCTTAATCATCGCTAAGGATGTCTAGTAAAAAACAGAATAATTCAAAAACATCAGTACAAATATCTAACGCACAATTTATTGCATTGGACATTGTGGGAGGATATTGCTGGGAACGATATACATCGTAAGCAAAACATAAAGTAAAAGTAATAGCTCCAAACCAAGATACGAGAATACATTTTATTCCGAATAGTCGTAAAATAATCCGGGCGCAAAGAAGCGCAAATACCATAATACATAATATTTTACCCAAGTTACAGAAGTAGTCGGGTCTGACAGTTGCAAAGACAGTCATTGTGCCTGTAAGACAAACAGTAACCAGAAAAGCTTTTGTAACAACATCTGATGAAAATCCACCATATAATTGAACAGCTAATGAAAGTGCAACTCCAATTTGTATAATAGCTATGTTGTAACCAATAAAACTTATAACAGGATTGGTGGATATTGTTACAATGAGACAGCCGAGTTGAAAGAAAATAATAAATAGTAATAAAACAATCCAAGGCTTAATGAATTTCGTAACATCCTTAACTGTTATACAAAGAATAAGATTAATAATAAAACCGTAAAGAAGAGTTCCACATAAGACGAGATTATAAGTACGTCGTGAAATCTGGGAATCCTGTGTGAGAAATCGTTTCTCTTTTCGGTCAATAGAAGCTGTAGACATAATAGTTACCTCTTTTCTTCTGAAATAAAATTATATGCATGAGGGTTGTTAAAAGCCGCTTATGTTATATGTATTATAACAAGAGGAGGCGGCAATAACAAGGTGAGCTGTTTGTCAGAATCATTTACTGTAAAATTATGATCGAAAATAAAAAAATGAAGAATCTTGGAAATTTCGGGATGAAGTATTTATATTTCCGATATAACAGGAAAGTATATTTGAAGAAATATATTGAATAATATTTATTTATATGTTAATCTGTAACAAAGCATATTTCAAAAGAAATCTAAGGTATATAAAGACCTATACCATCTATGATCTGATTACATTTCAGAAATCTATGCTTTTATACCAATCAATTGTAAAAAGCAGGAGATGACTGAAAAGAGTAAGCAGACATCCTCCTGCATACAGGAGGAAACTGAATATGGCAAAAAGAAAGAGTCAGAAAAGACGTAATCAAAAGTATCAGGTAAACAACCGTCAGCTAAAGGCGAAACGAGCATACAAAGATACGATTTTTAGAATGTTATATCATGACAAAGAAAATCTGTTATCATTGTATAATGCAGTGAATGGAAAAGATTATACAGATCCGGAAGAGTTGCAGATTGTTACATTGGAAAATGCGATTTATATGGGAATGAAGAATGACCTGGCATTTATCATGGATATGAATTTATATCTGTATGAACACCAGTCAACATATAATCCGAATATTCCGCTTCGGAATTTGTTCTATATTGCGGATGAGTATCAAAGATTAGTGGTTCGGCAATCATTATATTCAACGGTGATACAAAAGATACCAACGCCGAGATTTTTAGTATTTTATAATGGGACAAAAGAAGTGGAAGATTGTAGTGAATTCCGGTTATCTTCTGCATATGAGAACCCGGCAGAAGATCCTGATCTGGAATTAAGAGTAACCATGTTGAATGTAAATGACGGTCATAACCCAGAATTGATGGAGCACTGCAGAACATTAAAAGAATATGCACAGTATGTAGCAAAAGTCAGAAAATATGCGGCAAAACAGAATGTTTCATTGGAATCGGCGGTGACACAAGCAGTTGATGAATGCATAGCCGAGGGAGTTCTGGCAGATTTTTTATTGAAAAATAAGACTGAGGTGATCAAAGTGAGCATTTATGAATATGACAAAGAGTTTGAAGAAAAGAAGTTGAGAAAAGCAGAATATGAAGCCGGAAGACAGGACGGAATTGAGATCGGAAGACGGGATGGAATCGAGATTGGAAGACAGGACGGAATCGAAATCGGAAGACAGGACGGAATTGAGATCGGAAGAAGGAACGGAATCGAAATTGGAAGACAGGACGGAATCGAGATCGGAAAGAAGGAACTTCTGAAAAGTCAGGTCAAAAAGAAGTGGAAAAAAGGAAAAACAATAGAGCAGATAGCAGATGATTTGGAAGAAGAGGTAATAATAATTCAACAAATTATTGAAGCATTAAGCAAGAATTAGGATGTTTGTCGGAAGCATTTAATAATTTGTAGTATAATAAAGCAGAAGCTGCATGGTTTAACAAAACTACTATTTATATTTCCCGATATAAAAAGAATAAAGAGAAAAAGAGGAAAAAAGCAATGGGATTATTTACAAAATTAAAAGATATGTTTCAGGAGAAAGATTACATAACAATGACTCAGGAAGAATTGTTCAGATTGGATGACGTAGATCTTGAGATTGCGGTATCAGATAGACTTTATGCAAAGTGTAAAGCCGGGGAGCCGGAAAACAGCATATTACAGGATGCGACAGAAACGCAGAGAATATATTATGTGTTACACAGGTATGGTATGATGATTGGTGAGAAAAAAGAGCACGGGGAATATTCGGTGGAAAAGAATCGTGAGCTCATTCCGCTTCTGATACCGGCGATGGAAAAAGTGGGAGCAGTAGAGAATAAAGAGCTGCTGATGCGCTTTGCAGACCGGTACAATCTGTATCTGGATGATCTGGATATAGAGCAGTTCCACAGACTCAAAAAGATGAAGAATGAGAATAAGCAGAGTCCGGTAGAAGAATTCAAGGAAGCATATTATGATCTGATGGGAGAAAGCGATGAATTAGATACTTGTCTTATGGCTTATATCAGACAGCATCTGGAAGAAGTCTGATAAGATGAGATATTCATATTTTGTGATAAAACGTACATGTATATTACTGGTAGAAATGCTGATTATTCTGCTTGCATATATCGGAAGTCTTGTAAATCTTCCGGTTTTGCTTCTCGTAATTGTGGGAACGGCATACAGTATCCTTCGGTTGGGATGCATGATTGCGGATAAGATAAATCGTCCGGTTCGTAAGCGGTTGGAATACAGGAGGATGACAACGGGAAGAATATGGAACCGGTGGGATTCCTCAAAAGGAAAAGAATTAAAGAAATTTACACCCGGTAAACTGATATTTGGAAAGATAAGCTTCCGTATGGAGGACAAGCCGTACGGATATAAGCAGATCTACTGGACAATTGACAGCCTGCTTCAATTGATAAATTCCTGGTTCTTCATAGAAGCCGGAATACGACTGGAGTGGCTGAAGGGATTAAGCTTACGTGAGGAGACTGGCATACTCAAAGGATTCGTGAAAGGAAATGTACTACAGGAGCTGGCAGAACAGGGTGGTATGGCGGAAGTAACGTATTACCGGTATTCCGGTATTATAAAAGATATAAAGGTAATCGGACGCAAGTCTCCGGTGAAAGAAGTGGAAGTCTGGCATGAATGGAATAAAAGGTATGAATATGTGCAGTTAAATCATATTCGGTTGGGTGGTGCTTTTAATCTGTTCTATGAGGCTTTAAAACGAATATCGAATGGAAAGAAATTGCGCTGGAATTATAATGGAAGTGCTGACTTTCAGGAAATAAATTTTACACAGTTAGATGATAAGGAAATAAAGGAAAAAATACTGAACGCAGAAGAGGTATATTTTCTGATAAGCCGTCCGAAAGATAAAGTCGTATTAGAACAGGGGAAAAAAGCGAAAGACCAGTTGATTGAACGGAAAGTCTGGGATGGAGAACTATATACAGGGGTACATTTCTTCGGAAGAGACAATGTTGAGATTATGGGAGCCAAAGGGATAAAGACAATGAAGTGGCTGATGAAAGAGTGCAGAAGCCGCGGCTATAAGGTGCGGGAAGTCTGAACGGAAAAGCGGAATACAATGACTGAATGTATTATCCTGGTGGATTCACCAAATGTGTTGTAGACGCATATCTTAATACAGATAGAACCGCCAAGGAGCAAAAAGATTATGGAGAATAAATTACCTTTCTATATGGCCTACCCGGTTCCGATGCTGTATGATAATGACCGGTGTGCGAGAAGAGACTATGACTATATGAAAAGCATTTATCCGGATGCGGCAAAGAGGGTGCTTCCTTATATAGAAGAGGAATGTGACCGGATGGAGTATGACGGAAGCATGATGTATGATGAATACCCGGACCGTCTGCAGCTCCGTCTGATGTGCCGGAGAATCTATGACAAGGCAGAAAAGGAAGAGAAAGATCCGGGAACGTGGCTTATGGATCTGATCGAGGTCATGACATATCAGGAGCTTTGCCGGAGACGTATGGAACATAGAGAAGTACGCAAAAAATTATATTGATCTACAAGAGGGCATCTGGAAAAAAACTTCCACTTGGCCCTCTTGTATGTTATACTGTGCGTTGACAAAAGATAGTTTGAGAGAAAAAATAAAAGACAAAACATAAGAACTATAAATACAGGAGGATGCATCATGGCAGATAACAACATCATTTTTATCGGAATGCCGGCGGTTGGAAAGAGTACAGTTGGTGTGGTAATTGCAAAGAGACTGGGATATAAGTTCGTGGACACAGATCTTCTGATCCAGGAATCAGAAGGAAAGCTTCTGAAAGATATTATTGCAGATGTCGGACCGGATGGATTTCTGAAAGTAGAGGACAGAATTAACGCGCAGGTGGAAGCGGAACATACAGTCATCTCTCCCGGCGGCAGTGTGGTATACTGTGAAAATGCAATGAAACATTATAAAGAAATCGGCAAAGTCGTATATTTGCAGGCATCCTTTGAGACAATAAACAGCAGACTTAAGAATGCCAAAGGACGCGGTGTCGTACTGCGTGACGGACAGACATTAAAAGACCTGTATGATGAAAGGGTAAGGCTGTTTGAGAAGTATGCGGACATTACAGTATGTGAAGATGATCAGAAGCTTGAAGATACCATTGAATCGGTTTTGACTGCATTAGGGGAGTAAAAGTGCACAAGTATTGATGAAATGATCGCAATATGTTACAATAAAATTACATAACTGTAAAAAATATTTTACAATTGAGAAATTTGTGCTATAATAGGCGCGAACCTTTTTTTGAGGGTTATATTGTGGTGCAGAAATATATGCATTTATGTACAATTTGAGAAAATCCAATTAGAAAATTTTAGATATAGAAATTACATGTAAAGAAAAATAACATGTAAAAGACATAAACAGCAGATAAGAACAGATTTATTGTAATTAGAGATTTATATAAATATTAATGAGGTGTAATCGATGGAACAGTATATTATTAAAGGCGGTCACCCGCTTGTGGGAGAAGTGGAAATCGGCGGAGCAAAGAATGCGGCGCTTGCGATTCTTGCAGCAGCAATCATGACAGATGAGACCGTATTAATTGATAACTTACCGGATGTAAATGACATTAACGTACTGATCGACGCAATTGAGGGGATTGGAGCACAGGTACATCGTGTTGACCGTCATACAGTTAAGATTAACGGAGCGAGCATCAAGAATGTAGATATTGAGTATGATTACATTAAGAAGATCCGTGCTTCTTATTACCTTCTTGGAGCATTACTTGGAAAATATAAACGTGCTGAAGTTGCACTTCCGGGAGGATGTAATATCGGAAGCAGACCGATCGACCAGCATCTGAAAGGATTCCGTGCACTTGGTGCTGATGTAGATATCGAACATGGCAAGATTGTTGCAGAGGCAGATCGTCTTGTCGGAAAGCACATTTATTTTGACGTTGTCAGTGTTGGAGCAACTATCAACGTTATGATGGCAGCAGCTATGGCAGAAGGACTTACCATTCTGGAAAATGTTGCAAAAGAGCCGCACGTTGTAGATGTTGCAAACTTCCTGAACAGTATGGGAGCCAACATCAGAGGAGCTGGTACAGACGTGATCAAGATCCGTGGAGTACAGCGCCTTCACAGCACAGAATATTCCGTAATTCCGGATCAGATCGAAGCCGGAACATTTATGTTTGCGGCAGCGGCTACCAGAGGAGATGTTACGGTACTGAATGTTATTCCGAAGCATCTGGAGGCTACGATTGCAAAACTGGTAGAGATCGGATGCGAGGTAGAAGAATTTGACGATGCAGTACGTGTCGTTTCCAAGGGAGGACTTACAAGTACTCATGTGAAGACACTTCCGTATCCTGGATTCCCGACAGATATGCAGCCGCAGATCGGCGTGACACTGGCTTTATGTAAGGGGACAAGTATCATTACAGAAAGTATTTTTGAAAATCGTTTCAAATATCTGGATGAGCTCGCAAGAATGGGAGCCAATGTAAAAGTAGAAGGTAATTCCGCAACGATCGAAGGTGTGGCAGAATTCTCCGGAGCAAGAGTAAGCGCACCGGATCTTCGTGCAGGAGCTGCACTTTGCATTGCTGGTCTGGCAGCAGACGGAATTACAATTGTAGACGATATCGTATATATCCAGAGAGGATATGAGAGATTCGAAGAGAAACTTCGCAGCATCGGTGGAATCATAGAAAGAGTCGATTCCGAAAAAGCAATCCAGAAGTTCAAATTAAAAGTAGGCTAGATGATACACTTTCTTAGTTATGTCTATTGACAGCACAGGGAAAATAGAGTAAAGTTTTAGTCGTATCAGAAATAACTTAATAAAAGCAAACTTTCTCTTATTCAGAGCAGTGGAGATACAAAGGATCTGTGAAACTGCGGCAACCCCATTGAAGGAAGGTGCCAGCCTGAGCGAGTGATCGAACAATAAGAGGATTGGTTTATGAAGATATCAAACCGTCCACTTATGCGAGTGGACGGTTTTTAAGCGTCAGAATATGCAGGAGAAATTGCCATTGGGAGTTTTTGCGGATGCTTTTGGAAATGGCGGTTCTCTGTATAAAGACAATCCCAGGAGAAAGAATGCGGGAACTGTTTTTTTGAAAAGAAGGAGAGAAAAGAACGTGGAAAGAAGATTATTTACGTCAGAATCGGTAACTGAAGGACATCCGGATAAAATGTGTGATCAAATCTCTGATGCCATTCTGGATGCATTGATGGAACAGGATCCAATGAGCCGTGTTGCATGTGAGACGGCAACAACAACAGGTATGGTTCTTGTTATGGGTGAGATTACAACAAATGCGTATATCGATATTCAGAAAATTGTCCGTGATACGGTCAAAGAGATTGGATACACAAGAGGAAAATATGGATTCGATGCAGATACCTGTGGTGTGATCACAGCAATCGACGAGCAGTCTACAGATATCGCTATGGGTGTTGATAAAGCCCTTGAAGCAAAAGAGCATACAATGTCTGAAGAAGAGATTGATGCAATCGGAGCAGGAGACCAGGGAATGATGTTCGGATATGCTTCCGATGAGACACCGGAATATATGCCATACCCGATCGCACTGGCACACAAGCTCGCAAGAAAGCTTACAGAAGTAAGAAAGAACGGAACACTTCCATACTTAAGACCAGATGGAAAGACACAGGTTACTGTAGAATATGATGAGAACGGAGTTCCGGCACGTCTGGATGCTGTTGTACTTTCTACACAGCATGATCCGGAAGTAACACAGGATCAGATCCACAAAGATATTAAGAAATATGTATTCGATACAACAATTCCGGAAGGAATGGTAGATAATCAGACAAAATTCTTCATTAACCCGACCGGACGTTTCGTAATCGGTGGACCACACGGAGACAGTGGACTTACAGGACGTAAGATTATCGTAGATACTTACGGTGGAATGGCACGTCACGGCGGCGGAGCTTTCTCGGGAAAAGACTGCACAAAGGTTGACCGTTCTGCAGCTTACGCAGCACGTTACGTTGCCAAGAACATCGTTGCAGCAGGACTTGCTAAGAAATGTGAGATCCAGTTATCATACGCAATCGGTGTTGCACATCCGACATCTATCATGGTAGATACATTCGGAACAGGTGCATTAGAAGATGATAAGCTGGTAGAAATCGTTCGTGAGAACTTCGACCTCCGTCCGGCAGGAATCATCAAGATGCTTGATCTTAGAAGACCAATTTACAAACAGACAGCAGCTTACGGACATTTCGGACGTACAGACATTGATCTTCCATGGGAAAAACTGGATAAGGCAGACGATTTGAAGAAATATCTGTAAGAAATAGATGGAAAAAGCAGAATATTTTACGGATGATTTCCGATAGAATGTTTTGTGAGCTGTTTTTATAGAAATTTTATAAAAGTTTATGGGTGCTTTGGTGTGAAGCACCCATTTTTCATGCTATAATTTTTTTAGTGGAGGACAGATACATGAAGCTGAAAACGCGATTAGTTATAGCATTTTTTACGATTATCACCATACCGGTCCTTATGGCAGCCATGATGGTTTCAATGGTATGCCGCTATCAGATCGGAGTGGTGGAGAAGAATTATGGGATTACAGGAACGACGATTTCTGATTTTACGAATTCCATGCAGGTACTTGCACGTGTTACGGAGAAGCCGTATCATGAACTGAAGGATATGTCAGAACAGGCATCTGAGATGGAAGATGCGACAGAACTGGATCAGTTTAATAAAAAACTGGAGAATAAGAATGCATACCTGCTGGTGAGAAAAGACGGAACAATCGTATATACGGGCAGCGATGATGATCGTGTAAAAGCGGTGATCGAACAATTGCCGGGATATGGAGATACAGATACAACATCGGAGAACGGAATTTATCTTGGCGGAGATGCAGAAGCATTGGTAAAACAGGTAGATTTCAGATATGATGACGGCAATAAGGGAAGTGCGTTCATTGTGTCAGATGTATCCAATGTAATTCCGGAGGTTGGACAGTTTTTCTGCGAAATCCTGATTGGAATTGTAGTGATACTGATACTTACTTCGGCAGCTTTTATTATATGGATTTACCGTGCGGTTATGGGACCGATCGGCAAGATGCAGACAGCGGCGCAGAATATCAAGGATGGGAATCTGGATTTTGAGTTGAAACCGGAGGCTGACGATGAACTTGGAAAACTCTGCCAGAGCCTGGAAGAGATGAGAGGACGCCTGAAGGATAGTGCCGAAGAAAAATTGAAATATGACAAAGAAAGTAAAGAACTGATAAGTAACATTTCACATGATCTGAAGACACCTGTGACAACGATCAAAGGTTATGCCGAAGGAATTATAGATGGTGTTGCAGATACACCGGAGAAGATAGACCGGTATGTCAGAACAATCTACAATAAAGCGACAGAGATGAATACGCTGATCAATGAGCTGACATTGTATTCTAAGATCGATACGAATAAGATCCCTTACAATTTTAATATCGTGTCGGCGAATGAATATTTCAACGACTGTGCGGATGACCTGTCGGTTGAACTGGCAGCACAGAATGTAGGATTTGGTTATTTTAATTATGTAGAGAAAAATGTACGGATCATTGCAGACCCGGAGCAGGTAAAACGTGTGATTCACAATATTGTCAACAATTCGTTGAAATATATGGACAAACCAAAGGGAATGATCAATCTGCGTGTCAAAGATGTAGGAGATTTTGTACAGATTGAACTGGAAGACAACGGAAAAGGAATTGCGGCAAAAGACCTGCCGAATATCTTTGACCGGTTTTATCGGACCGATGCGTCGAGAAATTCGTCCACCGGAGGAAGTGGAATCGGTTTGTCTGTAGTAAAGAAGATTGTAGAAGAACACGGCGGTAAGATCTGGGCAACAAGCAGAGAAGAGACCGGAACGACAATGTATTTTGTACTAAGAAAGTATCAGGAGGTACCAGTCAATGAGTAAGATATTAATAGTAGAAGACGAAGAAGCAATTGCAGATCTGGAACGGGATTATCTGGAACTGAGCGGGTTCACCGTAGAGGTTGCAAATGACGGAGATACAGGACTTCAGAAAGCACTGAACGAAGATTATGATCTTCTGATCCTGGATCTGATGCTGCCGGGAACGGACGGATTCGATATCTGCCGTCAGGTGCGTGATGTGAAGAATACACCGATCGTGATGGTATCTGCGAAGAAAGATGATATCGATAAGATCAGGGGACTGGGACTCGGTGCCGATGATTACATGACGAAGCCGTTCAGCCCGAGCGAGCTGGTAGCGAGAGTGAAAGCGCATCTGGCAAGATATGACCGTCTGACCGGAAGTGCGGCAGAGAAGAATAAAGTGATCGAGATCAGAGGACTGAAGATTGATACAACTGCAAGACGTGTGTGGGTGAACGGAGAAGAACGTACATTTACGACGAAGGAATTCGATCTGCTGACATTCCTTGCGAGCCATCCGAACCACGTATATTCGAAAGAAGAGTTATTCCGTGAGATCTGGGATATGGAGTCCATCGGGGATATCGCAACGGTAACGGTGCATATCAAGAAGATCCGTGAGAAAGTAGAAGTGGATACATCCAACCCGCAGTATATTGAGACGATATGGGGTGTTGGGTACAGATTCAAGGTGTAAGAATATAACAAAATATTTTTATAAGTATATTGCAATAGAAGAGAATGCAGAAAATCCCCAGAGGTGTACCAGACCTCCGGGGGTTTTTATTCAATTGAGGATATGGTATGATAATATAAAATAACCAGAAACACGAGGAACAACATATATGATCACAAGCACATCCAATGCCAGAATCAAACGTCTGGTAAATTTAAAAAAGAAGAGAAAATTAAGAGACGAGGAAAGCGTCTTCCTGGTAGAAGGAATCCGTATGTTCCGGGAAGTACCGCCTGACAAGTTAAAAGAAGTCTATGTATCCGAATCATTTTACAAAAAAGAAAAAGATACTGTAAAAGAAGTCCTGAAAGACTCCAGGGTAAGAGTCGAAGAACTGACAGATACAGTATTCGCCCATGCGTCAGATACCAAGACTCCGCAGGGCATCCTGTGCGTGGTGGAGCAGATGAATCATAAAGTCAGTGAACTGACTTCGGCAAAATGTCCGCTGATCATGGTATTGGATCATCTTCAGGATCCGGGGAACCTGGGAACAATCCTTCGTACAGCAGAGGGAGCCGGAGTAACAGGAATCCTCATGGACAGAGAATGTGTCGATATTTATAACCCGAAGACAATCCGCTCGACGATGGGGTCGGTATACCGTATGCCATTCGTGTACGTGGAAGATCTGGGTAAAGGAATACGGGATTTAAAAGACAAAGGCATCACCACTTATGCGGCACATCTGGAAGGAAAGCATTCTTATGATGAAGAAGACCTGACAAATCCTTGTGCGTTCCTGATCGGGAATGAGGGAAATGGACTGAGACGGGAGATTGCAGATATGGCAGACTGTTATATTAAGATTCCTATGCTTGGACAGGTAGAATCACTGAATGCAGCGATTGCATCTTCCATATTGATGTTCGAGGCTGCAAGACAGAGAAGGAAGGCAGATTAGACTTTCGAAATTGGCTTTATACAGAATATAAAGCTGTATATTACATAAAATGAGATACAATTTATTCATTTTGCGGAAGAAAATTGCTTTCTTTATCAGAGTATAGTAATATAGTGAACAAGAAATACTATACTGGGAAAAGAGGGAAGGCTTATGAAAGTGAGCTATTGGCTGGCAATATTTATTGTATTGCTGATCATTGAGATCGCGACGATGGGACTTACCACGATCTGGTTTGCCGGAGGTGCGCTGATTGCATTTTTTGCGGGGCTTGCAGGCTTTGGACTGGGCATTCAGATCGGTGTATTTATTATAGTTTCGATCTTGCTTCTGCTTCTGACAAGACCGCTTGCGGTGAAGTGCTTTAATCAGGAGAGGCAGAGGACGAATGCGGAGAGCCTGATCGGCCAGCAGGCACTGGTGACAGAAGATATCGACACGATAAAGGCAAAAGGTCAGGTAGAGATCCGGGGGCAGATCTGGTCGGCAAAGACGGATGAGCCGGACGGAAAGATTTCAAAGAATACAGTCGTTGTAGTAAATGGTATTCAGGGCGTAAAGCTGATTGTAAGAACCAGAGAGGAGTAAATTATGATTTTAGGATTGATTTTATTAGTAATTATTATCTGCGTGGTGATTTCCTGCGTGAAGATAGTCAGACAGGCACAGGCACTGGTCATCGAAAGACTTGGCGCATATCAGGCAACATGGAGCACAGGACTTCATTTTAAAATTCCGATTCTTGACCGCGTAGCAAGAAAAGTGGATCTGAAAGAGCAGGTAGTTGACTTCGCACCACAGCCGGTTATTACAAAAGATAATGTAACAATGAGAATCGACACCGTTGTATTTTACCAGATCACAGACCCAAAGATGTTCTGCTACGGTGTAGCGAATCCGATCATGGCGATCGAGAATCTGACAGCTACTACACTTCGTAACATCATCGGCGATCTGGAATTAGACCAGACACTGACATCCAGAGAGACGATCAATACGAAGATGCGTGCTTCCCTTGATGTGGCAACAGATCCTTGGGGAATCAAGGTAAACCGTGTAGAACTTAAGAATATTATTCCACCTGCAGCTATCCAGGATGCGATGGAGAAGCAGATGAAGGCAGAACGTGAACGTCGTGAAGCAATCTTACGTGCAGAAGGTGAGAAGAAGTCTACGATCCTTGTGGCAGAAGGACACAAAGAGTCTGCAATTCTGGATGCTGAAGCTGAGAAGCAGGCAGCAATCCTGAAGGCTGAAGCACAAAAAGAAGCAACAATCCGCGAGGCAGAAGGTAAGGCAGAAGCTATTATGAAAGTGCAGCAGGCGAATGCCGACGGTATCCGTTTCCTGAAAGAAGCAGGAGCAGATGAGGCGGTTCTTACGATGAAGAGCCTGGAAGCATTTGCGAAAGCAGCAGACGGAAAAGCAACTAAGATTATCATCCCGTCAGAGATCCAGGGTATTGCCGGTCTGGTAAAATCTGTCACAGAGATCGGTGCTGGCGATAAAAAAGAAGAAAAATAGACAAAGACATAAGAGAAGAGTCGAAGAATAGAAGCGAGGTACAAAATAATGGATTTAAAGGGAAGAAATTTTCTGACACTGAAAGATTTTACTCCGAAAGAGATCACATATCTGATTGATCTTGCCGCTGACCTGAAAGATAAGAAGAAAAAAGGAATTCCGGTTGATAAATACAGAGGTATGAATGTGGCTCTGATATTTGAAAAGACGAGTACCAGAACGCGCTGTGCATTTGAAGTGGCAGCTCATGATATGGGTATGGGAACAACGTATCTGGATCCATCAGGATCTCAGATTGGCAAGAAAGAAAGTATCGAAGATACAGCAAGAGTTCTCGGAAGAATGTTTGACGGAATTGAGTATCGTGGATTCGGTCAGGAGATCGTAGAAGAACTGGCAGAATATGCAGGTGTTCCGGTATGGAACGGACTGACGAATGAGTATCATCCAACACAGATGCTGGCAGATATGCTGACAATCCGTGAGCACTTCGGACACTTGAAAGGCATCAAACTGGTATACATGGGTGATGCAAGATATAACATGGGCAATTCCCTGATGATCGCATGTGCGAAATTAGGTATGCACTTTGTGGCATGCACATCCAAGAATTATTTCCCAAATGAAGAACTGGTAGAGACATGCAGAGGATATGCAGAAGAGACAGGAGCAACGATTACACTGACAGAAGATATTGAAAATGGAACAAAGGATGCGGACGTTGTCTATACTGATGTATGGGTATCTATGGGTGAGCCGGATGAAGTATGGGAAGAACGTATCCGTGAGCTGTCTCCATACAAGGTAACAAAGAAAGTAATGGAAAATGCAGGAGAACAGGCAATCTTCTTACACTGCCTGCCGGCATTCCATGACCTGAAGACCAAGATTGGTAAACAGATCCATGACAAATTCGGTCTGGACGATATGGAAGTTACGGATGAAGTATTTGAGTCTCCACAGTCAAAAGTATTCGACGAGGCAGAGAACCGTATGCATACGATCAAGGCTGTTATGGTGGCAACACTTGGTGAAAGAGAGTAGGCAAGATCAGACAGATTATGAAATCAGAAATATTACGTTTGTTAAAAGAAAGCAATACATATATTTCCGGACAACAGTTGTGTGAACAGTTCCAGGTGTCAAGAACGGCTATCTGGAAAGTGATTGATCAGCTTAAAAAAGAGGGTTATGAGATAGAGGCGGTGCGCAACAAAGGCTACCGCCTTATCGAAAGTCCGGATGTCATGTCAAAGGCAGAGATTGAAAGCCTGGTAGATACAAAATGGGCAGGAAAGAATGTCGTATATTACGATGAGATCGATTCGACGAATAACCGTGCCAAAGAAGCCGGAGATAATGGAGTTCCGCATGGTACGTTATTCGTGGCGGATATGCAGATGGCAGGAAAAGGCCGCAGGGGGCGTGTCTGGAAATCTCCATCCAGAAGCAGTATCTATATGACGATTCTGTTATATCCGGATATCCAGCCGGTAAAAGCTCCGCGGCTTACTCTGCTCATGGCAATCGCTGTGGCAGAAGGAATTCAGGAAGTGACTGGTCTTGAGACAAAGATCAAGTGGCCGAATGATATCGTTGTAAAGGGAAAGAAAATCTGCGGTATCCTGACGGAAATGAGTACAGAGATCGACTATATCAATCATGTCGTGATCGGTGTGGGAATCAACGTGAATCAGGATACATTTCCGGAGGATATCAAAGCAACAGCTTCTTCACTTAAGCTGGAACTCGGAAAGAGTGTAAAACGTTCCGGGCTGATCGCAGCAGTGATGAAGAACTTTGAAAAATGCTATGAGATCTTTATTAAAACGGAAGATCTGTCGGGGTTACAGGAGCTTTATAATTCCATGTTGGTGAACAGGGATCAGGAGGTTAAGATCCTGGAACCGGGTAATGAATATAAAGCACATGCCATCGGCATCAATCAGACGGGAGAACTGATTGTGAGAATGCCGGATGGGGAAGAAAAAGAAATCTATGCCGGAGAGGTGTCAGTTAGAGGAGTATACGGATATGTATGATGGAAAAGTGGTGCTTTGCGGAGCCAACTCATATGAAGAAAAATATTATCTGAATCCGGATTTTGAACAGCTTCCGGATGATGTGAAGAATGAACTGAAGATCATGTGTGTGCTATATGTACATGATGTAGGAGGAATCCTGACGCTGGTGTTCGAAGAAGATGGAGAATTATGCTTTGAGGTATCGACCGGGGAATTCGATCCGATGTTCGATGAGATCGGAAGCCAGCTTAAGATCAAGCAGCTGCAGAGAGACAAACAGGATCTTCTGCAGGCACTGCAGTTATACTATAAAGTATTCTTCCTGGGCGAAGAGATAAACAGCGAAGAGTAACTATAAGGCAACAGACAAAACAGGAGGAACAATATGCTTCTTGTAATCGATGTAGGAAATACGAATATTACACTTGGGGTGTTTGACAAAGATGAATTATTTGGCACATTCCGTATGAAGACAAAGCAGCCGAGAACATCGGATGAATATGGAATTACTTTACAGGAACTGGTAGAAAGACACGGGATTGAGAGCTCTAAGATCAACGCAGTGATTCTTGCATCCGTAGTACCGGATGTGATGCATTCACTTGGCAGTGCGATCATCAAATATTTCGGCGTAAAGCCGGTGGTTGTATCTGCGGGAATTAAGACCGGAATCCGCATTGTTACAGAGAATCCGAGACAGGTCGGTCCGGACCGTATTGTAGATGCAGTCGGTGCGTATACGTTATACGGAGGACCAACAATTGTTGTGGATTTTGGAACAGCAACAAC
>CAKRAT010000046.1 GCA_934295165.1 uncultured Dorea sp.
CTTGGCTCAGTAGAGCCATTGAGCAAGAAGCCCTCACTTCAAAATCTGTGATTTAAGTGGTGGGAGCATGTCACATAGAAGTATACAGATTAGTTACGGCAAATTAATGGACAGTAAAGAAAGGAAAAATTATGGGAATTGGAAAAAGAATAGTAAACGTACTGATTGGTATCCTCTTCATTTTCAGCGTATCAGTGCTTGGAGGCAGCGTACTTGCAAAACAGGTACTTGTCAATGCAATCAGTCAGGCAGGAATCGATACGGCAATCTCACACCGGATGATGGATGCGGTATTCGGTTATGCAGGAGCAGATGATACGGAATGGATTGCAAAGATCCAGAATAAAATTGAAAAAAACGGACAAGTGCAGGCTATTACGGAAAAGATCATGAACGAAATGACAGAGGATCTTTCCGGTGGGAAAGCATATAAGGACGTAGATGTAACGAAAGAACTGAATCAGCTTCTGGATGACAGTATGCAGGAAATTCAGGATACGAATCCGGAATTGAGTGAGGATATGCTCACAATGATGAAACAGCAGTTAAGTGAAGAGATCGTTGATGTACAGGATGTACTGAACAGCTATGCTTCGAATCTGTATGGTAATATGAACGATACCAGTACGATGCAGGGAAAGGTTGCGAAGCTTTATACGGTATTATTGTCTACCACGTGCCGTGTGGCAGCGGGAGCAGCCATCCTGATTCTTGCGATTCTGACGATTTTGCTTGGATATCCAAGATACCGGGGATTGTTCTCTCTTGGTATAGAAAGTCTGATCTGCGGCATTATCTTTGCACCGGGGATCGGACTTATGGGAAATAAGGTACTCAGTTTACTGACGGACAGAATGCTTGGGAGAACGATAGACGTGGATCTGAAGGCATTCCTTTGGATGGGCGGTATCTTTGCGGGAGCAGGTGTGGTGTTCCTGCTTGCGGGACTGATCATGAGCTGGAAGGATGACAGATAACGGATATAGAAAAAGTATGAACAGAGGAGAAAAACGGAACCATGGAAACACAACACATCATCCACAATTTCGACCCAATCTACAATGAACATTCCAAAATCCTGATGCTCGGAACCATGCCGTCTCCGAAATCCAGAGAAGTTGGATTCTACTACGGCCATCCAAGAAACAGATTCTGGAAAGTTGTATCTGATGTATGCGGGGAAGCATATCCGGAGACGAGAGAAGATAAGATTGCATTTGCATTGAGAAATGGCATTGCGGTCTGGGACGTTCTGGCAGGGTGTGATATCAAAGGCGCAGATGACAGCAGTATTCGCAATCCGCAACCGAATGACTTGAGTCGGATTCTTGAATCTGCAGACATCAAAGCCATCTTTACGACGGGAACGAAAGCATTTCAATTATATAAGAAGTTCTGTTATCCGAAGACTGGGATTATGGCAATGGGGTTGCCGTCTACGAGTCCGGCGAACTGCAGGACGTCGTATGAACAGCTATATGAAGCGTATTCTGAAATTAAGAAATATATAACTGGTGTTGGAAAATAATAATATAAGCGTTGCAATAAAACGCTGTATGGAAGCTATATAAGATTTAAAAGAGTGAAATATTTTCCGGGAGACATATATTTAATAACAAAAAGACATTATAATTTTGAAATGAATGAAGAGTAAAGGAACAAGAGAGGGTATAGTACAATGGACAATCTGGTATTCAGTTTAAATGCAACAGTCCCCATTTTTCTAATGATGGTATTGGGAATGTTTTTCAACAAGACCGGGTGGATGGACGAAGAGTTTGCCAATAAGATGAACAAATTCGTATTCCGCATTCCATTGCCGGTGTTATTATTCGGAGATCTGGCAGTCGTAGATATCAAAGAAGCATGGGATACGAAATTCGTGCTCTTCTGCTTTGTCATTACATTGCTCAGTATCACGATCGCAATTGGAATCTCCTGCCTGTTGAAAGATAGAAGTATCCAGGGAGAATTCATTCAGGGAGCTTACCGGAGCAGTGCGGCACTTCTGGGAATCGCATTTATTCAGAATATCTACGGCAATTCAGGACAGGCACCGCTTATGATCATCGGAAGTGTGCCGCTTTATAACATCATGGCAGTTGTCGTGTTGTCATTCTTCAAGCCGGGACAAAAAGGTATGGATAAAACGCTGATCAAGAAAACGCTGATCGGTATCGTTACGAATCCGATCATCATCGGTATTGTAGCCGGTCTGTTATGGTCAGCATTAAAACTTCCGATGCCGATTATCTTACATAAAGCGGTCAGCAGTATCGGCGGTGTAGCAACACCGATGGGACTGATGGCAATGGGAGCAACATTTGACATTAAGAAAGCGTTCGGCAAGATCAAACCGACCGTGATTGCGGCATTTATCAAATTAGTGGGATTCGTAGCAGTGTTCATGCCGCTTGCGGTGGCAATCGGGTTCCGGAGAGAGAAACTGATCGCAATCTTAGTCATGCTTGGATCGGCGACGACAGTCAGCAGTTTTGTTATGGCTAAGAATATGGGGCACGAGGGCGTATTGTCTTCGAGTGTAGTTATGCTGACGACGATGTGCAGTGCATTTACCCTGACGGGATGGCTTTATATAATGAAAAGTTTCGGGCTGGTTTAGAAGTTTAACAGGAGAAATGGATATCTGAAGAAAGACTTACAGAACTCCTTAAGAGTTTCTGAAAAATCCCTAAACTCCTTGACAAATGGGGATTCGGTGGCTATCATATTCAGTAGTTTATATGTAAAGGCATTGAAGAAGAGGAGTACGCGTAAGTTCGTCCATACCAGAGAAAGTGATCCATCGGCTGAGAGACACTTAAGGAATACGAGACGTCGGAAGGTAGCTTCGGAGCCGGATGAATGAACCTGAGATATATGATAAGACGGCAGTAGTTCATCCCGGAGTCGTTCCCGTTAAAGAATAAGATGAGATATATAGGGAGGATTTTTCCTATATAATGAAGGTGGTACCGCGACTACAATCGCCCTTTACGTAATGTAAAGGGTTTTTTCATGTAATAAAAAAATGTGAAAAAAGTGTGAAATGAGGAGGAAACTATGAGCGAAAACCTGGAAAAGACTTACAATCCCAAAGCGATTGAAGCAAAATTATATGAAAAATGGTGTGATAATAAATATTTCCACGCCGAAGTAGACAGAAGCAAGAAACCATTTACTACAGTAATGCCGCCACCGAACATTACCGGTAAGCTTCATATGGGTCATGCCCTGGATAATACACTGCAGGACATCCTGATCCGTTACAAGAGAATGCAGGGCTACAACGCACTCTGGATTCCAGGAACAGACCATGCGGCTATCTCTACAGAAGTTAAGGTTACAAACCAGTTAAAAGAAGAAGGAATTGACAAGAAAGAATTAGGAAGAGAGAAATTCCTGGAAAGAACATGGCAGTGGAAAGAAGAATATGCCGGAACGATCGAGGGGCAGCTTAAGAAATTAGGTGTATCCTGTGACTGGGACAGAGAGCGTTTTACAATGGACGAAGGATGTTCCAAGGCTGTAGAAGAAGTATTTATCAAATTATACAACGAAGGATATATTTACAAAGGTTCCAGAATCATCAACTGGTGTCCGGTATGTAAGACTTCTCTTTCTGATGCAGAAGTTGAACATGAGGAGCAGGACGGATTCTTCTGGCATATCAAGTATCCGATCGTTGGAACAGACGACTATCTGGAGATCGCAACGACACGTCCGGAGACATTGCTTGGAGATACTGCGATCGCAGTTCATCCGGATGATGAAAGATACAAAGACATCGTAGGAAAGATGTGTAAACTGCCTCTGACAGACAGAGAGATTCCGATTGTTGCCGACTACTATGTAGACAAAGAGTTCGGAACAGGTGCGGTTAAGATCACACCGGCACATGACCCGAACGACTTCGAAGTTGGAAAACGCCATAACCTGCCGGAGATCAACATCATGAACGATGATGCAACGATCAACGAGCAGTACGGTGGAAAATACGCCGGAATGGACCGCTACGAGGCAAGAAAGGCGATGGTAGCTGATCTGGAAGAACAGGGATACCTGGTAAAAGTAGTTCCACATTCTCATAATGTAGGAACACATGACCGTTGTCACACAACTGTAGAGCCAATGATCAAGCAGCAATGGTTCGTTAAGATGGAAGAGCTTGCAAAACCAGCCATCGAAGCAATTAAGAATGGTGACTTAAGATTCGTTCCGGAACGTTTTAACAAGATCTACCTGCACTGGCTTGAGAATATCCGTGACTGGTGTATTTCCCGTCAGATCTGGTGGGGACACAGAATCCCGGCTTACTACTGTGATGAGTGCGGTGAAGTTGTAGTCGGACACGGCGCACCGGAGAAATGCCCGAAATGTGGATGCACACATTTTACACAGGATGAAGATACACTGGATACATGGTTCAGTTCAGCTCTGTGGCCATTTTCAACACTCGGATGGCCGGATAAGACAGAGGATCTGGATTACTTCTATCCGACAGATGTTCTGGTAACAGGCTATGATATCATCTTCTTCTGGGTAATCCGTATGGTATTCTCAGGATATGCACATACTGGAAAAGCACCGTTCCATACAGTATTTATCCATGGTCTGGTCCGTGACTCACAGGGACGCAAGATGAGTAAATCCCTTGGAAATGGTATCGATCCACTGGAGATCATCGATCAGTATGGTGCAGATGCACTTCGTATGACATTAATGACAGGTAATGCACCTGGTAATGATATGCGTTTCTACAATGAACGTGTAGAAGCAAGCCGTAACTTTGCAAATAAAGTATGGAATGCTTCCAGATTTATCATGATGAACTTAGGCGACAAAGAGCTTAAGAAACCGGCTGATTTCACAGTACGTCCGGCTGACAGATGGATCATGTCCAAGTGCAACAACCTTGTAAAAGATGTAACAGAGAACATGGATAAGTTCGAGCTTGGTATCGCACTTTCCAAGATCTATGACTTCTTATGGGATGAGTTCTGCGACTGGTACATCGAGATCGCAAAATACCGTATCTACCATGCAGAGGAAGATCCACAGGGAGCAAACGATGCATTATGGACACTGAAAGAAGTACTGAAGAAATCTCTGAAACTGCTTCATCCATATATGCCATTCGTTACAGAAGAGATCTACAGCAAGTTAGTACCGGAAGAAGAGTCACTGATGATGTCTGACTGGCCGGTATATGAAAAAGACTGGAACTTCCCGATCGCAGAGAACATTGCAGATCACTACAAAGAGATCATCCGTGGTATCCGTAACGTACGTGCAGAGATGAATGTTCCAAATTCAAGAAAAGCAACTGCTTATGTTGTATGTGAAGATGAACAGCTCGGATCAGGACTTGCAATGTTAAGTAATGCAGCTCAGAATATGGCGGCACTGAACAAACTGGTACTTCAGAAAGACAAGAACGGTGTTGCAGACGATGCAGTATCTATCGTGGTTCCAGATGCAACAGTATACCTTCCACTGGAAGAACTGATCGACTTTGAGCAGGAGATCGAGCGTCTGACAAAAGAAGAAGCAAGACTTACCAAAGAGATTGCACGTTCTAACGGTATGTTAAATAATGAGAAATTCGTAAGTAAAGCACCTGCTGCAAAGGTTCAGGAAGAAAGAGAGAAACTTGAGACTTATCAGCAGATGATGGCACAGGTAAAAGAAAGACTGGAAGGGTTAAAAGCAAAACAGTCATAAACAATATACTTCCGCAGTTATCGGTAACAGGATAACTGCGGATTAGATATCAAAGGGGATTATATGAAAAAACTTCAGTTAAAAAAACCGGATATCAAGGGTAAAATCCGCAAAATAAAAAATTTGAAGAAAGAGGATGTCATTGCATACTGGAAAGGCAGACATGAACGACGTGAGAGAATACTGGAAGCAAGACGCAACAGTGCATTTGCAAAGAAGATGCAGCCGGTCTATGCATTCATGAACCGATTCTCTTTGATATTTCACGCGTTGCTTGCATGTATTATTAACTTTGTAATAGAAGCAATTTCCAGACACTCGCTTGTTGCGGCATGGACTTATATGACAGGGACACCGTTGGTATTCTTATATAATGCATTTATGATCTTTGTGACATTTTCTATTGTGTACCTGTTCAAACGGAGGATATTTGTCAGGATCATTATCAGTGCGATATGGATCATCCTTGGAATCGCCAACGGATATATCCTGTTAAAGCGAGTTACGCCGTTCAATGCACAGGATCTTAAGATCGCAGGAGACGGAATCGCGCTGATCAATAACTATTGTAATGGATTTGAAGTGGTTGTGATCATTGTTGGAGCGGCAGCACTTGTAATCTGGCTTGTGTCTATGTGGAGACGCGGCGGACAGTACGCCGGAAAGATACATCACATTGCAGCCCTGATCGGGATTATTGTATGTTGTGGATTTTATACATTCATAACGAATGAAGCGGTAGATAAGAGGGTGGTATCTACGTATTTCGGAAATATCGCATTTGCTTATGAGGATTATGGCCTTCCATATTGCTTCTCAGCGAGTCTTTTTAATACCGGAATCAGTGAACCGAATGGATATACCAAAAAAGCAATGGCAAAGATTGATAAGAACGGGGCACTGAATAAGAGTACAACAAGCCGTTCTTCGGATGAACTTCCGAATATTATCGTAGTACAGTTAGAGTCATACTTTGATGTGGCAAATGCGGAGTTCTTTACCACATCGGAAGATGCATGTCCGAACCTGCACAATTTATATCAGAATTATTCATCCGGATATTTCAAAGTACCGTCTGTAGGAGCCGGTACAGCGAATACAGAGTTCGAGGTACTGACAGGTATGAACCTGCGTTACTTTGGACCGGGAGAATATCCATATAAGACATATACGAAAAAACATCCGACGGAGAGTGCAGCAACAGCACTTGCATCATTTGGATATGGAACACATGCACTGCATGACAATACCGGTAA
This sequence comes from uncultured Dorea sp., assembly GCA_934295165.1. Taxonomy (GTDB): domain Bacteria; phylum Bacillota; class Clostridia; order Lachnospirales; family Lachnospiraceae; genus Dorea_A. The sequence continues at coordinate 6,981 of CAKRAT010000046.1, forward strand.
TTTCTACAGCCGTGCGAACGTATTCAACAACATGGGATTCGATACATTTACCAGTAAAGAATTCATGAATGTTCTGCAGACGACAGAGAACGGATGGGCAAAGGACGAGATCCTGACACAGCACATCATGGAAGCCATGGATACGACAGATCAGGAAGACTTTGTGTTCACAGTCAGTGTACAGGGACACGGTAACTATCCGGAGACACAGCTGATCGAGAATCCGAAGATCAAGGTCGAAGGAATTGAAGATGAGGCCCTGAAAAATAAATGGGAATATTATGTGAACCAGGTCTATGAGATGGATCAGTTCGTAGGCGATCTGATCAAGGCTGTGGAAGAAAGAAATGAACCATCTGTAGTCGTATTCTACGGAGATCATCTTCCAACCATGGGACTGAAAGCAGAAGACTTAAAGAGCCGTTATTTATATAATACGAATTATGTAATCTGGGATAATATCGGACTTCAGAAGCAGGATAAGAATATTCCGGCTTACCAGCTGATGTCAGAAGTACTGAACAGACTGGATATCCATTCCGGTACCGTATTCAATTATCATCAGCAGAGAAAGGGAACGAAGAATTACCTTTCAGACCTGGAACTCCTGCAGTATGATATCCTGTACGGAAAACAGTATGTATATAATGACGATCCGCCGATTACGGAAGGCCATATGGTAATGGGAATCCGTGATGTCTCATTGAGCAGTATAGTTCCGCAGTTGAACAGCGGCTACAGTCTGTATGGAGAGAATCTGACGAAGTACAGTCGTGTATATGTCAATGGAGAGAAACAGAAAACAAGCTTCCTGAATAATACACGTATCAATCTGCCTGAGACAGAATTGAAAGAAGGAGATGTGATCCAGATCGGTCAGGTTGGATCGAGTGATACGATATTCAGAATGTCTGATAAGTACACATATCAGAATGGAGAGCTGGTAAAACAGGAAGGTACAGCAACTGACAAGAGTAAATCTTGGGTGGATCAGGAATATGATGTTAAATAAAAAAGAACCGGAAGCGTTCACATATGAAGAGGCGGCAGCGTATATTGAAGAAATTCCGAAATTTACGAAAAAACATACGCTGGAGCACACAAAATTATTTTTAAAAAGATTGGGAAATCCGGCGGTGGACAGAAAAATTGTCCACGTCGCCGGTACAAATGGAAAAGGGTCTGTATGTGCATACTTACAGGCCATACTTATGGCAGAGGGGAAGAGAACGGGGTTCTTTACATCCCCTCATCTTGTATCTGTAAATGAACGGATACGGATAGATAATGTACAGATAGATAATGAGACATTTCTGGAAGTATTCCGTAAAGTTTTAAAAACGGTCCGTCAGATGGTGGAAGAAGGAATCGAACACCCGTCTTATTTTGAATTCTTATTTGGAATGGGAATGGCTGCATTTGCAGAGACGGATGTAGAATACATTATCCTGGAGACCGGACTGGGTGGAAGACTGGATGCGACGAATGCAATTGAAAAGCCGGCACTTTCTATTATAACATCCATCAGTCTGGACCACACGGCGATCCTTGGTGATACGATCCGGGAGATCGCCGGTGAAAAGGCCGGAATTATTAAAGCGGGTGTCCCGGTATTCTTTGACGGAAGTAATGAAGAGGCGGCAGAAGTAATCCGGACGAGGGCATCGGAACTGGGCGTATCTTGTAGAGAAGTTACGAAAAATGCGTATGAAATTCGGGAAGTTCACCGTAAATATATTGCATTTTCCAGAAGGAGTGCGTATGATAAAGATGTTATCTTTCAGGTACCGATGTGTGGATGTTATCAGGCGATGAATGCAGAACTTGCACTGGAAGCATCGGAATATCTGCTTTCGGGAGAAGAGATACATATGGACCGCTGGAAGGCGGCACTTGCAGACCTTCACTGGGAAGGACGAATGGAACGGGTCGGAGCGCATATCACGGTAGATGGTGCACATAACCCGGGAGCAATGCAGGCGTTTGTAGAAAGCGTAAAAGCACTGGATGAGTCCGAACGAGGCGAGATGATATTATTATTTTCGGCAGTGTCGGATAAGAAGTACGATCAGATGATAAAATATCTGTGTGAGAATCTGGATGTGAAGTCTTACGTGGTTACACAGATCGAAGACGAGAGAGGCGTTCCGGCAGAGGAACTTGCCGCTGTCTTCCGAAGATACACAGACAGACCGGTGTACTGTAAAGAACGATTAGAAGATGCCGTGAGGACGGCAATGATAGAACGGGGAGAGTCGGGCGAGATATACTGTCTTGGTTCTCTGTACCTCGTAGGGATGATGAAGAAGTTACTGGCAGGAGGTGCCATAGATGCTTGATTTTGAAGAAGAATTAAAGAAGTTCCAGCCGAGTCTGGAAGTAGAGGAACTGGGAGATGCGATTTACCAGGATGATCTGACAGACATGACAGATCTTTTAAGAGAAGTAATCGAACAGACAAAGCAGGATGATCCACAGTAAACTGCGGTAAAGAAAATATAGAGGGAAGTATATGGATTATACAACAAAACTGGCATATCAGTCGAATTACTGGTATAATGATGGACTTAACAAAGCGAATATCCGGGATCTGACCGGAGCGATCACGTCGCTGAAAAAGAGTTTACAATATAACAGAGATAATATCGCATCCAGAAATCTTCTGGGACTTGTCTATTACGGAAGAGGCGATGTGGTAGAAGCACTGACGGAATGGGTATTAAGTAAGAATCTTCAGCCGAAAGAGAATATTGCCAATTATTATATTAAAAAGATAAAAGAAAAAAAGGATGATCTGGATCGGATCAATCAGGCAATCAAAAGATATAATCAGGCACTGGATTATTGTTACCAGCGCTGTGAAGATCTGGCTGTGATGCAGCTTAAGAAGGCAATTGAGATGCATCCGGCATATGTGAAAGCATATCAGCTGCTTGCATTACTTTATATTATGGATGAGCAGTATTCGGAGGCAAGAAAGAATATTCGGATCGCACATAAGTTAGATAAGACAGATGAGATCACGATGCGTTATATGCATGAACTGAATCAGGTCCGTAAGTCCAGAAATGTGCGTCTGATCGATGAGAAAGATACGGGAAAGAAGAGAAAGAGAAGACAGACCGTTACTTATAATATCGGAAATGAAACGATCATCCAGCCGGTTGCATCGGGACTTAAGGATAATGTCGGTCTGCATACGATGATAAATATTGCGATTGGTGTGATCGTAGGAGTGGCAGTGATGGCATTTCTGATCATGCCTGCAGTGTCCGCATCGAAACAGACGAAACTGAATAAGCAGACGGTGAAGTTCAGTGATCAGATCGCAACACAGAAATCGCAGATCAGTGCATTGAAAAAAGAGTTGGAAACTTACCGTACAGATAGCAAAGCGGCAGAAGATCAGAAGCAGACGGCAGAGACAACGAAGACAAGCTATGAATCGCTGATGACAGTTATGGCACATCAGTCTGCAGGAGATATGAGCAATTCTGCACTGGCGGAGGAACTTCTGAAGATTGATGCTGATACACTTGGAACATCAGGAAAAGAAGAATATGACAGTCTGACCGGAAAAATTTATCCGAAGGTTTGTGAGACTCTGTATGCGACATCCCAGAAGAATTATCAGGTGGCGAATTATGACACGGCGGTAACAAACCTGGAGCAGGTAATACAGATGGATGAAGGATACCAGGATGGAGCGGCGATGCTTCTGCTTGCACAGTCTTATGAGAAGCAGGGAGAGCAGGATAAGGCGAACACGTATTATCAGAAGATCATAGAAGATTATGCGGGAACCCAGGCTGCAGCTGATGCACAGGCTGCACTGGATACGCAGAATGAACAAAAGAGTAAGAAGAATAATAACTAGGACAGGAGTTGTCCTGGTATAGAATTACAGAAGAGAAGGATGTACACGAAAAAGGTGTATGTCCTTTTTTTAATACCAAAGTATACAAGAATAATAAAAAGATATAAATGGGGAGTTGTAACATGAAGTATCAGGTACAGGAAAATTATCTGACTATATTCTTACCGGGGGAGCTGGATCATCACAATGCAGAAGAGATAAGAAGGGAATCGGATCATCTGATCGAACATAATCATATCCGATATGTGATCTTTGACTTTGCGGAGACGAAGTTCTGTGACAGTTCGGGAATCGGAGTGATCATGGGACGTTACCGGAAAGTCTATATGCTGGGCGGAGAAGTCTGTGCAGTACATACCAGTGAACGAATCCGGAAGATTCTGACCATGTCAGGAGTAACAAAGATCATGCAGATATATGAGGAGGAGAAATAAATGGAAAATACCAATGAAACACAGAATAAAAAATTGAAAAATAAGAATGAAATGCAGATTATCTTTGACAGCTATTCCTCAAATGAATCATTTGCCAGAGTTGCGGTTGCGGCATTCATGACATCGCTGAATCCGACCGTGGAAGAGGTCGCAGATGTGAAGACAGCCGTATCAGAGGCTGTGACGAATGCAGTGATTCATGGTTATGAATGCCGGGTGGAGAAAGTTATCCTGCGCTGCAAGACATGCGGAGACACACTGGAGATCGAAATAGAAGATCATGGAAAAGGAATCGAAGATGTAGAAAAGGCGATGGAGCCGCTATTTACCACAAGACCGGAGCTTGACCGGTCGGGAATGGGATTCTCATTCATGGAAGCATTCATGGATGAGATAGAGGTAAGTTCTGAACCGGGCAAAGGAACTGTTGTGAAAATGAAAAAGACAATTGGAAAAGGACGAAAGGTATGGACCACACAATCGCTTTAATTCAGAGATCTCACGAAGGGGATGAAGAAGCAAGAGCGCAGATCGTGAAGGAAAATACAGGGCTGGTCTGGTGTATCGTAAGAAGATTCAATGGTCGTGGAACGGAGATGGAAGACCTTTTTCAGATTGGAACAATCGGACTGCTAAAAGCAATTGATAAATTTGACCTGAGTTATGATGTGAAATTCTCAACCTATGCGGTACCGATGATCAGCGGTGAAATCAAACGTTTCTTAAGAGATGATGGTATGATCAAGGTGAGTCGTTCCCTGAAAGAACTGGCATACAAAGCATATCAGGTCCAGGAAAGGCTTGGAAAGAAGCTGGGAAGGGAACCTTCGGTCACAGAGCTTGCAGAAGACTTAAAAGTTACACCGGAAGAACTTGCGATGGCAATGGATGCCTGCACGGATGTAGAATCCCTGCACAGACCTGTCTATAAAAAAGAAGGGCAGGAAATGTCATTGATGGAGAAGGTCGGGCAGGAAGATGCGGCAGAAGAAAAGGTAGTAGATCATCTGCTTTTAAAAGAACTGCTGACAAGTCTGGACAAGGAAGAAAGGAGGCTGATCTATCTTCGGTATTTTGCTGAAAAGACGCAGATGCAGGTAGGGGAAGAACTGGGAATCTCACAGGTGCAGGTATCCAGAATGGAAAAGAAAATATTAAAGAATCTAAGAGAGCAGCTATGACAGGCACATTCAAAATCAAAGATATGTATGGAATGAATTATGTATGAAATAAAGTATGTACGAAATGAAGTATGTATGGAATCCATGCATAGGATTGTTGGAATCCGGCATACTAACTCTTGAGATCCGGTAAAAGACGGCCGGGCAGAAAGGGTGAGAAAGTTGGAAGAAGGCAGAAAGAAGATCAGGATGTGCCTGATTTTTGTCGTCGCGATAGCAGTGATCATAGGAGTTATCTATTATTTTCATGATGTGAAGGGAAATCACGGAGTGAATGAAGGAACATTGATAAAGCAGACGGAGAAGCAGATAGAAGAGATGGAGGTGGAAAGATATGGCGGGAAAATCAGATACAGTATATATAAAAGCAGACCGAAATATCGAGGTGGCGAAAGCCTCCGTTATGCTGGGTGATGTATTGAAAATTGAATGTACAGACCCGGCAATGCTTGCCAGAATCCGGAGTATTCATCTCTTAACCTTTCATCACCCGGAGAATAAAAGACAGCGGAGGACGGTGGTATCGGTTCTGAAAGTCATACAGAAGATCCACGAAATATATCCGGATACAACAGTAGAAAATATAGGAGAGGCGGACTTTATTGTGACATACGAAGAACAGGACGGAAAAGGAGGGATCGTCCATGCTGCCAAGATTGCGGTGGTAGTATTGATCAGCTTCTTTGGTGCGGCATTTTCCACGATGGCATTCAATAACGATGTGGGTGTGACCAAGATGTTCGGACAGATCTATGAACTTCTGACTGGTACAAAGTCCAATGGATTTACGATTCTGGAATTCACATACTGTATCGGAATCGTAATTGGTATTCTGACATTCTTCAATCACTTTGGAAAAAGACGTCTGTCGGTGGATCCGACACCGATGGAGGTGGAGATGCGCCTGTATGAGAATGATATCCAGACAACGCTGGTGGAGACGTATTCCAGAAAGGAGCAGGAACTGGATGTTGGTGAAAAATATATGTCTGGCAGTACTGGGACTTAGTGCCGGGATTACGGCAGCTGGCGGGCTGTTTTCCTTTATCATCGGACTGGGAGTAGTATCGGACTTTGCTGACCGGACACATACGGGAGAACATGTCATGTTATACGAAGATGCAATCGCAGTCGGAGGAAGTCTGGGGGCGGTGATTTCAGTCTACCATCTGTCGGTTCCGTTTGGAGTCTGGCTGCTTCCGGCCGTGGGACTGTTCGGAGGAATCTTTGTGGGGTGTTGGGCGATGGCCCTGACGGAAATGCTGGATCTGTTCCCGGTTTTTATCAGAAGGATCCGTCTGGTAAGGGGTGTCAGTGCAATTATTATTGGAATTGCATTAGGAAAAGGTCTGGGGGCATTACTATTTTTCTATAAGAGGTGGTGAGGATATGGATAAGAAAAAGCAGCAACAGGCATATGAAAATTATGTAAAACAGAAAACACCGGTGCACAATCTGCCGGCAAATATGGCGAAAGCATTCGTCACAGGAGGAATCATCTGTGTGATCGGGCAGTGTATCCTGAATATCTGTGAGAAACTGGGACTGGACAAAGACATGAGCGGAAGCTGGTGTTCGATGCTTCTGGTGCTTACAAGTGTCGTACTCACAGGGTTCAATCTGTATCCGGGGATTGCAAAATGGGGCGGCGCAGGCGCTCTGGTACCGATTACGGGATTCGCTAATTCGGTGGCAGCACCGGCAATTGAATACAAGAAAGAGGGACAGGTTATGGGAATCGGATGCAAGATATTTACCATTGCAGGACCGGTGATCCTGTATGGAATCTTTACAAGCTGGCTGCTGGGACTGATCTACTGGCTGTTAAAAGTGGCAGGATTATTTTAAGAATCTGTATGCATTCCAGCGTTCAAAGGAAAATGAGAACAACGGAAGCAAGCGGTGCAAAATGATTGGAAAAGATAGAACGATAGAAAGAAAGGACACAAGTGATGATAAAAGGAAAGCAGAGCATAGCATTTGAAACATCTCCGTATATTGAGGCAAGTGCGTCCGTAGTCGGCAAGAAAGAAGGCGAAGGACCGCTTGGCAGTATGTTCGATATGGTGGGACAGGATGACATGTTCGGGGAGAACACATGGGAAGAGGCAGAAAGCACCATGCAGAAAGAAGCCTGCCTGCTGGCACTTGGAAAAGCGCATCTGACAGCAGACGCGGTCCGTTATCTGTTCGGAGGGGATCTGTTAAGGCAGGGAGTGGCAACTTCAATGGGAGTCGAAACGCTGCAGATACCAATGTTTGGTCTCTATGGTGCGTGTTCGACATCCGGGGAGGCACTTGCCCTGGCATCGATGTGTGTGGCGGCAGGGTATGGAGAGCGGATGCTTGCAGTGACATCCAGCCACTTCGGAAGTGCAGAAAAGGAATTCCGTTTTCCACTAGGTTATGCGAATCAGAGACCACTGTCGGCTCACTGGACCGTAACCGGAAGCGGTGCATTTATTGTCGGAAAGAGCAGAAGTCATGTGCGGATCACCGGAGTGACAGTCGGGAAGATCGTAGATTATGGATTAAAAGATTCACAGAACATGGGGGCATGCATGGCCCCGGCGGCCTGTGATACGATCATTCAGAATCTGGAAGATTTCGGAAGAAAGGAAGACGATTATGATCGGATTATTACCGGAGATCTCGGATACGTTGGACAAAGTATTTTGTTCGATCTGATGAGGGGAAAAGAATATGATATCAAGGTCAATCACATGGACTGCGGAATGACGATATTTGACCAGAATCTTCAGGATACTCATGCGGGAGGAAGCGGATGTGGATGTGCGGCAACGACATTGTCTGCATATATTTTGCCCAAGATTGCAAGAGGAGAATGGAAGAGAGTATTATTCGTTCCCACGGGGGCACTGATGTCGACGGTCAGCTATAATGAGGGCGCAAGCGTCCCGGGAATTGCACATGGAATTGTGCTGGAACACTGTTAGGAGGGATAGTTATGGATTATATCAATGCGTTCTGGGTAGGCGGTCTTATCTGTGCCCTGACACAGATATTACTGGACAGGACAAAGCTGATGCCGGGAAGGATTATGGTACTTCTGGTGTGCAGCGGCTCTGTGCTGGGAGCACTGAAGATCTATCCGGCCATCCAGGAGTATGCGGGAGCCGGTGCCAGTGTACCATTATTGGGATTCGGTAATCTTCTGTGGAAAGGCGTCAAAGAAGCCGTGGATAAAGATGGATTCATAGGAATCTTTATGGGTGGGTTCAAGGCGAGTGCCGTGGGAATATCGGCAGCACTCATCTTTGGCTATCTTGCATCGCTTATGTTCGAGCCAAAGATGAAAAAATAAAAGACCACGGTAAACGCAAGCTTTTTTCATGTATAAAGTCACTTCTTTCTATTTATTATTGATCAGAAAGATTGTATAGACCGTTCTTATAAGATAATAAGATTCCCGTCAGAAGCTGTCAATGTGGCAGCTTCTGACGGGAGTATATATTGCAATGCATTCGCAAGGAACTGCCAATGGCAGATTCTTTGCACTGCTACCTGATTAGATAATCGGGAAAACCACAAGGAGTTGTTTTCTAAAATGCAGGAAAATTAAGCAAGTTCTTCCCCTGTGATCATCTTGTAGCACTGAAGATATTTGTCGATTGTTTTCTGAACGATCTCATCCGGAAGATCCCAGTCATTTCCAGGGTGAGAAGTCAGCCAGTCACGTGCAAACTGTTTGTCGAATGACGGCTGTCCATGTCCCGGCTCGTAACCTTCTACAGGCCAGAAACGGGAGCTGTCCGGTGTCAACATCTCGTCACCGATCACCATGTTGCCATCCTCATCAAGACCGAATTCGAATTTTGTATCGGCAATGATGATACCGCGTGTTAATGCATAGTCTGCACATTTTTTATAGAGAGCGATTGTACAGTCACGAAGTTTGGCTGCGTATTCTTCTCCTTTTCCAGGGAAATATTTCTCAAGGTGTTCAATACTCTGCTCGTAAGAAATATTTTCATCATGATCTCCAATCTCAGCCTTTGTAGAAGGTGTGTAGATTGGCTCTGGAAGCTTGTCAGATTCTTTTAATCCCTCCGGAAGCTTGATACCGCATACGGTACCATTTTCCTGATAGCTCTTCCATCCGCTTCCTGTGATGTAACCACGTACGATACATTCGACCGGAAGCATCTCAAGCTTTTTACACATCATGCTGTTACCGTCATATTCTGGTTTATGGAAGAATTCAGGCATATCTTTCACATCAGTAGAGATCATGTGGTTTGGAAGAATGTCTTTTGTCAGGTCGAACCAGAATTTAGACATCTGTGTCAGAACAGTTCCTTTCTTGGAAACAATATTCTTAAGAATTACGTCAAAACAACTGATACGATCAGTGGCAACCATAATCAGGCTGTCTCCGTTATCATAAATTTCACGGACTTTACCTTCTTTTATTGGTTTCATAACAATACCTCGCTTATTTATTATTTTTTTTAATATGTCCTCACTAATAGTCAAACAGATTTTGCGAGAAAAAACAATAGTAAATTGCAAAATTTCGAAAAAAAGTACAAAATATAAATTATGTTGTATAATAAGAATATCGTAAAAAAGAATACTGATAAGTAATAGTAATAGTGACTGATAATGACAGATAATAAGCGTGAAATCGGTCAAAATAAGAAGCAGATAGAAGTTAAAAGAAAGACAAAGGACAGAAAAAAGAAAAAACAGTAAGGAATGAAATTATGAAGCATATTACAATAGGAATTCTGGCGCATGTGGATGCCGGGAAAACAACATTATCGGAATGCATGCTTTACTTAAGCGGGCAGATCAGAAAACTTGGACGGGTAGATCA
>CAKRAT010000047.1 GCA_934295165.1 uncultured Dorea sp.
TTGGTTTATAATTAGTGATATTCGATGTGTTCATAGCAATACCTCCATGAGCACATTTTAACACATTTAATCACTAACATCAATGTTATCGATTACTTAAAAATCCTCCTCTGATTCTGTCTAAAAATGTATTTTCTCGTATAATATACTATCATATCAACTAATAGAAGTCCATAATTTCACACCAATTATTCCCATAGCCAGAAACGGACCGAGCGCAAAACTGTCTTTCCGCCCCATCCTTCCCGTCACAAGCATATATCCCGCATATACACCTCCTAATATAATTCCGGCTCCAGCCGACATCACGATATTCCGATAACCAAGCAGGAATCCCGATGCTCCCATCAGTTTAACATCACCGCCTCCGAAGCCGCCTTTCAATAATACAGTCAGGATAAGCATCGGCATCGAAATAATGCCAGCTCCCAGGATACGGCTTCCCATCGGCTCCCCCATCTGGAACAATATTTCCAGACAGGCAAGGAGCAGGGTAGCGCCATGTGTCCATGGTTCTATCTTCTGCTCCTTTCTGTCTGTATATGCGATACGGCAGAGAACCAGCAGGTATGCTGCTTCTATTCCCCATTCAACATATTTCAATTATTTTTTGTCTCCTTTTCCATGTACATCCTAATAACATTTCTTACATGGTTCCAGCCCCTGCGCTTCTGCTTCCGCCCTCGTCTCTTCTTTCGCTGTATCCGGATTCATATTACCACAATGATTTGTCTTATGATATTTGGTTCCGGTTGCAGATACCCACACATGATCGCCCTCCGTAGTTTGTGGTGCTGACTGCTGTACTGCCGGTGCACTTCCCGCTGACTGCTGTGTCTGCTGCGTCTGTACACGCTGCCCTGCGCTTTGCACTGTACTCTGGCTGTTCTGCATCTCCGCCGTACTCTGTGTTCCCTGATCCGACTCATCTCCTGGTGTATAATCATTACACGGTGCCACGCTCCAGTTCAGATTCTTTCCATCGCTGGTCACAACAACCGTTCCCTGTTTGTCTGTCCTGTACACCTGGATCTCCATACTCTGAAGTTTATCCATAGTATCTTTATCCGGATGTCCGTATTTATTATCCCTGCCGCAGCTGATCACCGCATATTCCGGCACCGTCTTCTGCAGGAAATCCCACGATGTTGCCGTTGCGGATCCATGGTGTCCCGGCACGAGTACATCACAGCTTAAGTCGATGCCGGAGCTGCACATTGCCGCTTCACTTTCATGCTCCGCATCTCCGGTAAATACAAAACTGTTCCCGCCGTTCACCAGCTTAATTGCCACCGAATTGTTATTGCTGCCTTTCGCCTCTATCTTCTTCGGTGCAAGGATCTCAAAAGAACCGCTTCCGAATTTGTATGTCTTCCCGACTGCCGGATGCTTCATCTTAAGGCCGTCTGCTTTTACCGCTTTGACAAATGACTTATATAACTTGCTGTTATGTACATAATTACTGGATATGACATATTTCACATCGAATGCATTCAGGCATCCGATCAGTCCTGCCATGTGATCTGCATCGTAATGGCTGCTGATCAGATAATCTATCTTCGTCACTCCCTGTTCTTTCAGATATGAAACTACAAATCTTGATGTCTTCCTGTCGCCGCCGTCATAGATCAGATTCTTTCCTTCCGACTGTACCAGTATCGACAGTCCCTGTCCGACATCCAGGAAATGTACTTTCATCTCGCCGGATTGTGTAACCGTATTATTTTCTGCCGCCTGCACAGGCATCCGGATTCCGGCACCTGCCATTGCAAGCACTATAAAAAGCGGGATCAGCACTGCTGCCAGCTGCTGTCTCCACGTTCGTTTCCATATTTGTTTCATCTTTTTCTTCCCCTTTCACACCTACACCATTATTATACACGAATTTCCTGTCTCTGTGTATCCCTGCAGATTCTCTTTCAAACTTTGATATCTACAGAAACTGCCACTGGCAATTCCTTACGAACGCATGGCAATAAAAAAAGAACCCTCTTCCAAGGATTCTCTAAAAACAAAGCTGGAAATCGGACTTGAACCGACGACCCCTTCATTACGAGTGAAGTGCTCTACCGACTGAGCTATTCCAGCATGTGCCTATGACAGCCACGAATATAATTATACCTCATTTTACCATATTTGCAAGTACTTTTTCAGGAAAATGTGTAGTAAATTACACATTTTGTTACTGTTCACATGCTGTGTGAACAGTAACACGGATTTTGCCAATGCTTCGCATTCTAAATTGGCAAAATCCACAACCACTACTGTATCATACGGAATTTTCAGTTCAGAAAATTCCTACCTGTGAACAGTATCCGCACTGTCTTTCATATGTACTGCCATCTGTGGATATGGAATCTCGATTCCGTTCTCATCCAGTAAGATCTTGATTTCTTCCAGAAGTCTCCATCTGGTTTCCCAGTATTCCTCATTCTTCACCCACGCACGGATACCAAGTAGGACCGCGCTGTCTGCCAGTTCATGGACGAATACATTGATCTGTTCATTCTTGATGATGCATTCATCTTTGATGAGCAGATTTTCAATCACTGATTTTGCCTGACGGATATCCGCATCATAAGAAATTCCTACACGCAGATCCAACTGTCGTTCGTCCTTTGCCGTTGCATTAGTAATGCTGTTATTGGTCAGCATTCCGTTCGGGATTACGATCGTCTTATTGTCGATCGTACTAAGCTTGGTATAGAAGATTTGGATTTCTTTAACTGTTCCTTCTTTTCCGTTCGTATCTTCAATAATATAATCTCCAACCACGAATGGTTTCAGCAGAAGAATCAGCACACCTCCCGCAAAGTTGGAAAGGCTTCCCTGTAATGCAAGGCCGATTGCCACACCACCTGATGCCATCAGTGCTGCCACGGAAGTCGTATCGAAACCAAGGCTGGAGATCAGACTAAAGATCAGAAGAGCATAAAGTCCGTATTTCAAAAGTGAATCAACGAACTGTTCTACACCTTTATCCGCTCCGGATCGTTCAAATGAACGTCTGACAATCTTGCGTATCCATTTTATCACCAGTCTTCCGACAAAGAATGCCACCAGTGCCGCCAACACTTCCAACCCAAACGTGATCATTCCAGGAATACTTTCCTGTATATACTGTGTCAGATGGTTTACCTGCTTAACCGCTTCCTGAGTTGCATCAGTCACTTCCTGCGTCGTATCTGCGATTGTCGTATCTGTCATATATTATACTCCTCTCGTTTTCTCTTATTTCAGCGCAAGGAATGCGCTTACATTCCCCCTCTTGTCTCCTGTTGTTCTGTGCGAGAACAGAATATCCGGATTGCAGTGTGTACACACATTCGTCACTGCAATATGTTCTTTCAGAATCCCGGCTTCCCGGAATATAAGCTCGTTGGCGCGCCAGAGATTCAGCTGGTATTTTCCATTGTCTTTTTTATAATATAATTCCGGCCAGAACTTTTCTTCAAAGCTCTTCTGGAATTCCAGAATCACATCTTCACTTACCTCATAACAGTCCTGACAAATAGACGGACCGATTGCCGCAAGGATGTCTTTCGGATCGGAACCATACGTTTTCTGCATCAGCTCCACCGTAACCTTCCCCATCTTTCCGACCGTTCCACGCCATCCGGAATGCGACAGACCGATTGCCTTTTTCACCGGATCTACAAAATACAGCGGGACACAGTCTGCATAGAATGTCACCAGACAGATTCCCGGCACATTCGTAATCATTCCATCTGTTTCCTGGAATCTTTTTCCCTTATCTTCTGCCTTTACCACGGCCACATTGGTTGTATGTGTCTGATTGGTAAATGTCATGTCTTCCGGATTTACACCGATGGCCTTAGCGATCCTCCTCTGATTCTCTCTGACATCTTCCGGATTATCCCCTCTGGTCGTACTGATATTCATCGTTGCCCAGCAGCCTTTGCTGACTCCTCCGAGTCTGGTAGAAAACCCGTGGTTCACGATTCCGGTCTCTTCCAGCATCGGATAACTTAAGAACGGGACACCTGCCACTTCTTTTTCATCAAATATATGTTCCTGATTTTTATAATGTAAGCCCAGACTCATGCTGTCTTCATCCTTTCTGTTTTCGGATATTCCCTATCCGATGTAATCAAATGCATCCCGGTAAAGGGTTACAGTATGATTTTCTATACTTACCACATCAAACCGGCATGGTACATCGTCTATTCCGTTTACCGTCATATAATAAAGTGCACATTTGGAAATGACTCTTTGTTTTGCCGGATTCACCGCCTCGTACGGATGCCCTTTTTTGTCATCAGTGCGGTATTTCACTTCACAGAAGACCAGATATTCCCCGTCCTTTGCTATGATATCAATCTCACCCGGTTTGCACCGGTAATTGTATTCCAGGACCTTATATCCTTCCTGTTCCAGATATGCGCCGGCAAGCCGTTCATAACAGCTTCCAACCTCCCGGTTATTCTTATGTATTTTTTCTGCAGTATCTGCCATATGTCTCCCGAATATATTTTATATATATTTTTTTATAAATGTCATTCTGTGGATCGGTGATGGTCCCAATTCTTTCAACCCTTCGATATGCTTCTTTGTGCCGTATCCTTTGTTACCCGCAAAATCATAGCCCGGAAGGATCTCATCATACTCCACCATCAGACGGTCCCTGGTTACTTTCGCAATAATGCTTGCAGCCGCAATGGATACACTCTTGGCATCTCCTTTGATGATCGGCACCTGCGGAATCTCTACACCGGGTATGGTCACCGCATCATTCAACAACAGATCCGGCTGGACTTTCAGATTAGCGATTGCCATCCTCATTGCTTCATAAGTCGCCTGCAGGATATTGATCTCATCGATCCTTGCCGGACTCACTACACCGATTCCCGTTGCCACTGCCCGTTCCATAATTTCCTCATACAGCGCTTCTCTTTTCTTTTCCGAAAGCTTCTTTGAATCATTCAGATACAGGATCGGATCATCTTTCGGCAGAATGACTGCACCTGCAACCACCGGACCGGCGAACGGACCACGGCCGACTTCATCAATTCCACAGATATACTGACAGTCACTGTGCTCCCTTTCATAGACACTCATGGCCTCTGTCCGTTCCAGTTCTTTCTGCAGTTTTTCCTGTTGTTTTTTCAGTTTTTCTTCTTCTCTTTTATTCATGTCGGATCACTCCTATACTATCGAACGGATAGATACGCATCCATGCCCTTCCGATCAGGTCACTTCTTTTCAGCACACCGACACTTGGATCCCTGCTGTCCATGCTGTGATTACGGTTATCACCCATCACAAAGTACTCATCTTCTCCAAGCGTAACCGGTTCAGCCGCCGTCTGCGGATTATTAATCCGTTCTTTTCCATAGATATCACTGGTCAGCTGTTCTCCGTTAATGTACACATATCCATCCTGAATCTGCACCGTTTCTCCCGGCATCCCTATGATACGTTTGATATAATAAGTGTCTTCTTCATATTTATATGGAAATACAATAATATCATATCTCTTCGGATCTCTGAAACGATAACTGATCTTATCCACGATCAGATTATCCCCGTTTTGCAGAGTCGTCTCCATAGAAGACCCGCTTACCATCGTCCGCTGTCCGACAAACGTAATGATCAGGTAAGTTAATCCAATAATAATCAGTATATATACAAGCCAGCCGCCCAGTTCACCCAGGATGCTGTCCTCTTCTTCTCTCCTTGAACGTCTAGACATATTCTTTTGTTTTTTCCCTTCTAGTATGCAGCCGGATATTCCAGCGTCAGTCTTCCGAGACGTCCGTTTCGGAAATCATCCATCAACAGAACAGATGCTTTCTCTGTATCCAGTTCATTTCCTCGTACCATGCAGTGTCTGCTCTCGGCAATCTTCGCGATCATGCCATACGGATCCTCATCTTCTTCTACATTATATTTGCCTTCCAGTACTCCCGGGTAATTCTCATTCATGAACTTCACAAGTTCTGCTGCCAGTTCTTCTGTCTGCAGGATCTCATCCTTGATCGAGCCGATGAATGCAAGCTTCAGTCCCACAGCCTGATCTTCGAATCTCGGCCACAGGATTCCCGGTGTATCCAGAAGTTCTACATTTTTATTCAGGCGGATCCACTGTTTCCCCTTTGTAACACCCGGTTTATTTCCGGTCTTTGCACAGGCTTTTCCTGCCAGGGCGTTGATAAATGTTGACTTTCCGACATTCGGGATTCCGACTACCATCGCCCTTACCGGACGGTTCAGGATTCCACGCTTTCTGTCTCGTTCAATCTTTTCTTTACATGCTTCCTGGATTACACCGTTGATCGACTTGATCCCACCGCCTTTTTTGGAATTTACCTTCACAACAGAGAATCCTTTTTCACGGAAATATTCTGACCAGGCATCGTTCCATTTATCTTCGGCAAGATCCGACTTATTCAGAAGGATCAGTCTTGCTTTATTCTTTCCCAGTTCGTCAATGTCCGGGTTCCTGCTGCTGATCGGCACTCTGGCATCAACCAGTTCAATCACCAGATCGATTAACTTGATATTCTCCTGCATCATGCGTTTTGCTTTCGTCATGTGCCCTGGATACCATTGAAAATGCATATATATTTCTCCTCTTAATTATCTCAATTCTATCTGTTTCATCTGTTATCTCTGACTTCTATTTTCTTACCGGATGAATCCGAAATCTTCTTTCGGTGATATCACAAACCACGCTTTACCATAAATATACGAACGTTTTACTGCTCCGATATCAGCACTGCGGCTGTCTTCACTGTTCTCTCTGTTATCACCCATTACGAAATACTCATCCCCGCCAAGCTTTAATTTCTCTCCGGCAATTCCTGCCGTGCCTACTTTCGTCGTCTTATAATCTTCTTCTAATTTCTTTCCATCAATGTAGATTACATTTTCCAGAATCTGCACCGTCTCTCCCGGAAGTCCTACGATACGCTTGGTATAATAATGAGAGTTTTCATTGCCCTTTGGCTTAAAGACGATAATGTCCCCCCGCTTTGGCGATGAAGCATTATATACGATACGGTCCACCAGAACTTTATCCGCATTCTTCAACACAGGATTCATAGAATCTCCTACCGTGCTGATCTGCTGTCCCCAGTACCACACCGCAACAAATGCCACCAGACACGTAACTGCGATCTTAAAGATCCAACTTACAGCAGATACAATTTTTTCCATATTCAGATGAATCTTTTTCTTCGGCTTTGGAAGTTTCCCCAGTACTTTCTTCTTCGCATAACGTCTACGGTAACTTGATCGCCGGGATTTTCTTCTTTTTTCAAAATCCAGATTACTTCTGCGTCTCATACAATCCCCTTATGTCATATATGCAAAGAACTTTGCATACTTTGATACAAAAAAAGGACAATTACATTATGTAGTTGTCCTTTTTCCATTCATTTTCCTGATTATTTTACTAATTCTTTAACTTTAGCTTTCTTACCAACGCGGTCTCTTAAGTAGTTAAGTTTTGCTCTTCTTACTTTACCTCTTCTTACTACTTCGATCTTCTCAACGTTTGGTGAGTGTACCGGCCAAGTCTTCTCAACACCGATTCCGCTAGAAAACTTTCTAACTGTAAATGTTTCTCTTGCTCCGCCACCCTGTCTCTTCAGGACTGTTCCTTCGAAAATCTGTACTCTTTCACGGTTTCCTTCTTTGATCTTTCCGTAAACTTTAACAGTATCTCCAACGTGGAATTCTGGTGCTACTTCTTTTAACTGAGCAGCTTCAATGTTCTTAATAATATCGTTCATTATGTGTGACCTCCTTGTTTACTTGGATGTTCTTAATACATTTGTACCAGAGGACCATCTATTTTTCTTCACAACACGCTATATTCTATCATACCCGGTGCAAAATTACAAGGATTTTTTCTTGTTTTTTGCACTCTTTTCTTCTTTATATAATTTATATGGTTCAATTCTGTAACCGGCTGCTATCTCTTTGTATTTCCTTTGCCAGCTTTTTTTCTTTCTCGGTAAGTTCTGCCTTTTCAAGCAGATCCGGCCGGTTCTTTGCGGTGCGGATCACAGACTGTTCGCGTCTCCATTTTTCAATATTGGCATGATGTCCGGACATCAGGATCTCCGGTACTTTTTTGTCATGCCACACTTCCGGCCTTGAATACTGCGGGTATTCCAGCAGATTATCCTGAAAGCTTTCGAATTCAGCAGATACGTCATTATGGAGTACTCCAGGAACCAGTCTGGATATCGCATCGATCATGATCATCGCCGGAAGTTCTCCCCCGGTCAGGACATAATCCCCGATGGATACATAATCGGTCACGATCTCCTCCAGCACACGTTCGTCAATCCCTTCATAATGTCCGCATAAGAATACGAGATCTTCTTCCTGTGCGAATTCTTCTGCCATAGACTGGTTGAATGTCTTTCCCTGCGGGGACAGATAGATGACTCTTGTGCGTTTCTTTCCACACGCCATGTCCGGCTGTTCTCCGGATCTTTCTTCTTCCCCGGCTTTTCTTTCCCTGATCTGTCTTGCAAGTGCATCATAACACTGATATACCGGCTCCGCCTGCATCAGCATCCCTGCACCGCCGCCATACGGATAGTCATCCACGCTATGGTGCTTGTTAAATGCATAATCTCTGATATTCAAAGCCTCTATAGACAGAAGTCCTTTATTCACCGCACGCCCGATGATACTGGTGTTCAGCCCGTCCATGACCATCTCCGGAAATAATGTCATAATATAAAAATTCATATACTATCCTCTTTCTAGATCAGCCCGTCCATCAGGTGGATCTTCATCTTCTGATTCTCTATATCAACATCCCGGATACATTCGCGGATTGCCGGAACCAATACTTCTCCGTGTTCCTCTGTATCGATCACATAGACATCGTTCGCACCGGTCTCCATGACATCTTTTAATGTTCCGAATGGTTCATCGTCCTCTGTTACAACCTGGATTCCGATCATATCGGCGATAAAATATTCATTTTCTTCCAGTGCCACCGCATCTTTACGCTCTACCAGAAGCGGGCATCTCTTATAACGCTCGATATCATTTATATTATCAATTCCTTTGAATTTCAGGATCACAAACTGTTTAAAGAATTTGACTCCCTGAATCTCCAGCGGTTTTTTCTCTCTTCCGGTGTCTAACAGCACATGTTTTAACGTTTTAAAACGCTCCGGGTCATCTGTAGTCGGAAATACTTTGACTTCCCCACGCACTCCGTGTGTCGAAGTGATGACACCTACCTGTAACAATTCTTCCATAGATACTCCTTTTCTTATATGTTGCGGGCATTTCTAAACCGCCCTCTTCCTCTTTCATAACAGATACTGTTCACATACTCTGATATAAGATAAGCGGGACAGACCACAAACGGGCCTGTCCCGGGACAAAATGGGAATCCCCATTATTATTCTAGTCCATGATATCTACGATAACTTTCTTATCTTCCTTCGCTGCTGCGGCTTTCACAACTGAGCGGATCGCCTTCGCAATACGGCCCTGTTTTCCGATTACTTTTCCCATATCAGATTCAGCAACCCGTACTTCCAGAACTGTCGTCTTCTTCTCTTCGCGTTCATTTACAACAACGCTTTCTGGATCGTCGACTAATGCTTTCGCAATTACTTCAACTAATTCCTTCATAAATGCACACCTCCAGTGGCATAATTATTTCTCGATGCCTGCTGCCTTTAAAATCTTTGCAACTGCTTCTGTAGGCTGTGCTCCGTTTGCAAGCCATTTCTTAGCTGCTTCTTCGTCAACTTTGATAGCACTTGGATCACAGTTTGGATCGTATGTTCCGATCTCGTCGATGAATCTTCCGTCTCTTGGTGCTCTAGAATCTGCTACGATGATTCTATAGAAAGGAGCCTTCTTCTGTCCCATTCTTCTTAATCTCATTTTTACTGCCATGTTAGTTTACCTCCGTAAAATTATAATATTTATAGTTTATTCTTATACTCAGAACCTGCCTCTGGCATCTTCTATTGTATAATCTGGAATCTATATAACGCGGGATCCGCGGTATATCGTGTTTAAAACGGGAATCCGAATTTTTTCTTCTTTCCCGGCTTGCCAAATTGTTTCATCAGCTTTTTCATCTCGTTAAACTGCTTGATCATGCGGTTCACTTCGCTGATGTCCACCCCTGCACCTTTGGCAATTCTGTGCTTTCTGGATGGAGAAAGAATATCCGGATTGGCTCTTTCTGCCGGTGTCATGGAATGAATGATCGCTTCCATTCTTCCCATCTTCCTCTCAGCTTCCGCTGTCTGCTCGTCGTCCAATCCTTTCATCTTGCCGCCCATGCCTCCAAGACCCGGCAGCATGTTCATGATATTTCCAAGACCACCCATATTCTTCATCTGCTTAATACTTTCCAGATAATCGTCAAAATCAAACTGGTTCTTCTTAAGCTTCTGGGTCATCTCTCTGGCTTTCTCTTCATCGATCTCGGCCTCTGCCTTCTCGATAAGTGACAGGACATCTCCCATTCCGAGGATTCTTGATGCCATACGATCCGGATAGAACTGTTCCAGATTCGAAAGTTTCTCTCCCATACCTACATACAGGATCGGCTTTCCGGTAACTGCCTTTACGGACAGTGCCGCACCGCCTCTTGTGTCACCATCTAATTTGGTAACGATCACACCGTCGATGCCGACCTTTTCATTGAACTCTTTTGCCACATTCACGGCATCCTGTCCGGTCATCGCATCAATGACAAGTATGGTCTGATGTACTTCTACTTCCTCTTTGATCTCTTCAAGCTCTGCCATCATATCTTCATCAATATGAAGTCGTCCGGCTGTATCGAGGATCACAAGGTCGTTGCCATTCTTCTGCGCATGTTCGATCGCTGCCCTGGCGATATTCGCCGGCTTGTGGTTCTCTCCCATAGAGAAGACTTCCACACCCTGCTTCTCACCGTTGACCTGTAACTGCTTAATCGCAGCCGGTCTGTAGACGTCACATGCAACCAGCAGTGGTTTCTTGCCCTTTAACTTGAACTTTCCGGCAAGCTTTGCTGTCGTGGTCGTCTTACCTGCTCCCTGAAGACCTGCCATCATGATAACCGTGATGGCCTTTCCAGGCTGAAGCTGAATCTCTGTAGTCTCCGAACCCATCAGGTTGATCAGTTCTTCATTTACAATCTTGATCACCATCTGTCCCGGATTCAGACCGTTCATTACATCCTGACCGATCGCACGCTCCTGCACGCTCTTGATGAAATCTTTTACCACTTTAAAGTTAACATCCGCTGCAAGTAATGCGCGCTTGATCTCTTTTAAAGCTTCTTTGACATCATCTTCTGTCAGACGTCCTTTGCTTCTCAGGTTCTTAAATACATTTTGAAGTTTCTCTGTCAAGCTGTCAAATGCCATGCTATAACTCCTCTATAATTTCATCGGATATCTTCCGGATATCTGCAACAAGTTCTTCTGCGTTCTCCTTCTCATATCCGTCCAGCAATTCGTCAATCTGCTTTACTTTTTCTCTGACCGACACGAACTTCTCTACCAGATGAAGTTTCTCTTCGTAGCCTTTCAGTGTCTGGGAACATCTCTTTACCAGATCATGTACACCCTGTCTGCTGATTCCTTCTTCTCTTGCGATCTCGCCGAGTGATAAATCTTCCAGAACAAACTGTTCATACACTTCTTTCTGATGATCTGTAAGAAGTTCTCCATAAAAATCATATAATAATGCCTGTTCTAATATTTCATTCATGTCTCTCACCTGTGATATCATATAATACTTCCGGACAGGTGTCAAGTATTTTTTCTTTACACCTTAATTTTTTTCAAAATAAAATTGATTTCCCATTCACTTTGTCGTAATATAACTGATGGAAGATATTGCCGGATGCAGTATCTTCCAATCATGTCCATATATTATAAGGGGAGAATATAATGGCAAAAAAGAATTACTACAAGGTACTTGGTGTGTCAAGGACTGCTTCTTCGGAAGAGATCTCCGCTGCCAAGAACAGACTTGCAAAAAAATACCATCCCGATGCCAATATGAAGGATGGAATCGATACAACCAGAAAAATGCAGCAGATCCTGGAAGCTTACCGCATCCTTTCCGATCCAAAGAAGCGCGCATCCTATGACCGTAAGGTATTCGGAAAGCCAGCGGAAAAATCTGACCGTAATTTCGATCTGTTTAACCTATATAATATGGAAGAAACAGAACCGGTCACTGGTACGCCATTCGTTAATTACTGGCGTGCTGCTGATTCTTTATACGATATCACAAGGGAAAGCGAACAACTTTTCAAAGAAAAGGATAAATCTGCTTTCAAAAATGCCCAGCTGTCTGTACTGTCTGCACAAGCACTCAGTTATGCCGTCACCTTACGCGAAGCCGGGATTCCAGAGAAATACTGGCTTCCTGCAATCATGGACTGGTTACTTTTTACATGGTACAAGAACCGAAATCTTCCGGTATCATATTTACTGAAGCTTTATGATGACTATTCCCAAAAAGAAATCAGTGGATTTAAACGTATAAAACTACAAAAAGAGCTGCTGCATTTCCAGCATTCATTAAAACGACTGGTCAATTATGGTTAATTTTCATCTCACACATTTATTCCGAATGCATATTATGTACTGTAAACATCATTATTGGAGGATTCAATATGAGCGATTTAAGTACAGCAAACTGTGGATGTGGCTGTGAGGGACGCGACAGATTCGGTGGAGACTGTGGATGCGGCGGATGTAATGGTGGATGCGGCTGTGGCAATAACGGCTGTGGCAATAACGGCTGTGGTTTTGGCAATAACAGCTGCCTGTGGATCATCCTGCTCCTCTGCTGCTGCGGCGGTTTCGGTAACGGCTGTGGATGTGGCAATGGCTGTGGATGCGGCAACGACAGCTGCCTGTGGATCATCCTGCTCCTCTGCTGCTGTGGCGGTTTCGGTAACGGCTGTGGTTTTGGCAATGGCTGTGGATGCGGATGCTAGACAACATAATATTTCCTGCATAGGACTTAAAGAGACGGAGTCATTTTTCCGTCTCTTTTTTCATATATATTTATAACGCTGATCCCGGGAGGAGTCACCATGGCCGGAAAACCTTCAAAACCAATGACACCATTTGATAAATCTGTCACACCCTCCTATTTATATAAATTGAAGCTGTTCCTCTCCTTCCTGCCTCCTTCCACTCAGCGCTTCCTTGCCGTCTATATCAAATTTTCTGAATTTCGGTATACGATGGACTATTTCCGGGGACTGCCGTTTCATACATTTTCTTTTCAGTCAATCGGCGAACTTGCGCCCTATATGGATGAAAATGAACGGAATATGATGGATCAGATGGCTTCTATAATGCAGATGATGGAAATGATGACGATGGCTCAGACCGGTTCTGCAGCCGGCGGTTCCGATTCTGCTGGCCCTGTTGATCTTATGAAAGCAATGATGTCCGGCGAAGATATGGAAACGTTCCAAAATTACATGGATCTCTTCGATCAGGAACTTTCCAGATCTGGAACCGCTACAAAGAAAGGGGACTCTTCACATGAACAGAACAACGAATCATACAACAAATAATCAGGAAAATGACACCGTAAATGATGCCGCAAATAATACCGGAGACCATTTTGGAAACAGTTGGATGAATCATCCGGCCATGAACGGAATGGATCCGCTCAAACTGGAGCTGATCCGTCTTGCCGCCAGTCAGACCGCCGGCAAAAGCGGACGGTCACTTGCTCCTGTTATGATGGCGCTCATCACCAGTGCAAACAAGAAAGGAATACAGTTCACTCCACAGGAAATGTCCCTCATCCTGGACATACTGAAGGAAGGACGTTCTCCGGAAGAACAGAATCAGATCGACCAGATGGTGCAGATGGTCCGCACACATATGAAGAACAACACATAGCAGTTTCTCTTACATACTTTAGTATAATAAGAAGAAGGGATTTTTAAAGCCCTTCTTCTTTGCGCATCATACGGAGTTCTCTTCTCTTTTCTCCCTTTTCCCATTCTTCTTTTTCTTCTTCTGTCTCAAGTTCCAGTCTTGGTACTCTTACCGGCTTGTCATTCTTATCCAGTGCCACCATTGTAAAATATGCATGATTGATCGGTGTACGCTCTCCGCTCAATGCTTCTACATACGTATCTACTTTTACTTCCATGGACGTATTGCCAACATAAGTTACTTTTCCTATGATCACAACCGTATCTTTGACATACGCACCACGCAAGAAACTTAAGCTGTCTACGGATGCTGTGATCACATTTCTTCTTGTGTGGCGCTTTGCCACCATACCTGCCACTTCATCAATCCACTGCATAAGTGCCCCTCCGAATAAACGGTCAGACGCATTCAGGTGCTGCGGTCTTACCATGTGGACAGTCTCTACGATTGAATCGGATACTTTTCTGCTCTCCATTTCCACAAAAAAACACCTCTCTTTTTTCTTTTTAAGCTCTTTTATTATAGCACCGGATTTGTTATACTTAAACTGATTTCAATGTAAGTATTCTGAAATTCATGTATTTAATTGTATACAATACAGAGAGCCAGTCGCTGACAGTTTCTCTCACACAATTTACATAGTTTAATATATTATACAGCTGCCTTTCGCAGCAGAATGGAGTTCTCATGAGAAATATAAAATTAACGATCGAATACGACGGAAGCCGTTACCAGGGTTGGACCAGACTTGGTAAAGATGAATCGGGTAATACCATCTCTAATAAAATTACGGAAGTTTTAAAGAAAATGACCGGTGAGGATGATCTGGAACTTTTCTGTGGATGCCGTACCGAAGTTGGTGTTCATGCTTATGCACAGATTGCCAATTTCAAGACATCCTGTTCTGCCACTACACAGAACATCAAGCATTATCTGAACCGCTACCTTCCGATGGATATCGCAATCATTGATGTGAAAGAAGTACCGGACCGCTTTCATGCACAGCTCAATGCTACCTCCAAGACTTATGTATACCGCATGACCATTGATGATGTGCCAAGTGTCTTTGACCGAAAATATACTTATCACTGCTACCGTATCCCGGACAAGCGTACGATGCAGCAGGCAGCCGAGAAACTTATCGGACGTCATGATTTCCGCAACTTCTCCAGCGCGAAGAAAACAAAATCTACCGTCCGTGAGATCTTTGATATTGATATCTATGGAGATATTGAGGAAATGCAGATTCTGATCCATGCGGATGATTTCCTCCATAATATGGCCCGTATTATTGTCAGTACGCTGATGGATATCGGTCTTGGCAATCGGTCTGTGCAGGATATTGATGATATCTTTGCGGGAATTCTCGAAGCAAGTGCACCTTGTGATCCGAAGGGATTGTATTTGCAGGAGGTTACCTATTAATTCAACTTGGGATTTCATTCTTAAGGCATTCGACACACACGGAATAAAAAGTAGAAAGCCGTTCCAGTGAATGTGAAGAAGGTGTTGGAAATAGTTAAGCGTCAAAATTATGCGTTGGGTTTTCGAAATTTGCCTGTTTGAGCCGAATGGCGAGTTGCAAATTTCGGAAGCCCGTTTTTAGCATAATTTTGACGCTTTAGTATTTCCCACCGACGGAACCTGAACAGGAACGGCTTCCTACTTTTTATGCAGGTCCGGGTATCCAACGCCTTTCTGAATTAAATCCCAATCAAATCTCAATAATCCGTACTCCCCGCATCTCTAATACTTCTGTTTCCTCCTGTGAGAACTGCCGATCCGTAATTACCCCGGTGTAGTCTTCCAGCTGGTTGATCCAGGTCATGGATTGTTTGCCAAATTTCGACCGATCTACTGCCAGATAGGATCTCGCGCATTGCTTTGGCACCTGCCGTTTCAGCCACATTTTTTCATGTGTCGGTGTCGTCACCTGGAACTCTTCGTTGATGGAAGCTGCCCCAAAGAATCCCACATCAAACCGGAAGTCCTTTAACATCTCTGTTGCATATCTGCCAAACAGACTGCCCGTCTCTTTCTGCAGCATACCGCCACATATATATACTTTCGCATTGCTGCTTTTTAATACCTGTGCAATCTCCAGATCATTTGTCACAACGATGATATCCGGGATGTCACAGATCCGTTTCGCGATCTCGCAGGTTGTCGTTCCCGCATCCAGGAACACCGAATCTCCCGGATGTACAAATTTCACACATTTTCCTGCAATTGCCGCTTTACTTTTTTTGTTGCTGGTCTGCTTTTTCTCATAAGCCACTTCCTGCTTTGCAACCGCGCCTCCATGGCATCGTTCGATCATATTGCTGTTTTCCAGCTTTACCAGATCTCTTCGGATCGTCATGGAACTTACGTTTAGTTCTCTGGCCAGTTCGTCTACCTGCACACTTCCGTTCTCTCTGATCAGGTCAACGATCATGGCCTGTCTTTCTGCTGCAAGCATATTATCCCCTCCTACCTTATGCCGGATCTGCTACCTGCAGTCCTTTTATTCTTCCATTTTATAAAAATCATACAAATTCTGTCTCTATTGTCAGTGATATCTCATATTCCGGATACTGTTTCTTCATGTATTCTATAAAAGATTTTCTCAACTCTTCCCAGTCTCTGAGTGCATAGTCCACGATGAGATCACAGTAGAGTGTACCTGTCTCTTTGCTCAGATATAACGCATGAAAACTCTTTACGTGCTCATTTACGCGTACGAATTTCCCGATGTATCTGCG
>CAKRAT010000048.1 GCA_934295165.1 uncultured Dorea sp.
TGAGACAGACAGCATAACTGCTGCCTGCCTCATCTTTTTTTCCGTATCTGTTCCACTATTTTATATCCCAGATATCCGGAAAGACTTCCGAATATCACACCGCCGATAATATCGGTCGGATAATGCACATACAGGTACAATCTTGATAATGCAATCAGAACTGCCAGCACAAATGCTGCCTTCCACATCTTCTTCTCTCCGGCAAGATATAATGCCGTTACCGAAGCAAAGGAAGCCGCTGTATGCCCCGATGGGAAAGAATAATCCCGCGGCTTTGCAACTAATAATTGTACTGCTGTATTGACATCGAATGGTCTGGTTCTTGCCACCAGATTCTTAAGGAGCAGATTGCACAGCACCAGGTCTACCAACAGTGCCGCCGTCATGATCACGCCAGTCTTTCTCGTCTTTGGAATGAGCAGAAGAACCAGCGTCAGGATGATCCATATGATTCCTGCATTGCCCAGCCGGGTGATAAATGGGACGATGATATCCCCAAGAGGAGTTCTTAAATTCTGGATTAAATTGAGTATCTGTATTTCCATGTTGTTCTTGTTTCCTTTCTATCGCCTGCATTCTTATGCTTTTTATGCCCTTTCCGCTGTTCTGAGCACCGGCATCCGGAATATCTGGATCAGTAACGGGATCACCATAATGAACCATACGACCGGCTCACAGATAATCACACCTGTGTATTCAAGCCACGGAACCAGCGTTGCTGCAATCACGATCTTTCCGACCATCTCAAGGCTGCTAGACATCAGTGGTGTAATGTGGTCTCCCAGACCCTGCATCGCATTTCTTAAAATGCAGATGAGCGTTGTCACAATATAGAACAAAGAATCAAACTTCAGATAATTCGTCGCATTTAAGATTACCGTCTTGTTATGTGTTCCCGTCACCAGATATACAAGCCAGTCTCCGATCGTGTAGCTTGCAATGATCGTCATACCTGACCAGATTGCCGTATAAATGATTGCCAGCCAGATTCCTTTCTTCACACGGTCGATCTTGCCTGCTCCCACATTCTGTCCGCAATACGTTGCCATCGTCTGTCCAAATACACTGAACATGATCATGAATATCTCCGTGATCTTTCTGGCTGCCGTATGTGCAATGATGATATCCGTTCCCAGCTTATTGATTGCTGTCTGCAATGTCACAGTACCGATATTGACCAGCGAACTCATGAAGCCCATTGACATTCCGGCACTGAACATCTCTTTTACCATCACCTTATTCGGTTCCTGAAAATCTTTCTTCTGCAGTCTTAATATCTCATATTTTCTGACCATATAGACCCAGCAGACCACAAATGCAATGACCTGTGCAAGAACCGTCGCAATTGCCGCACCTTTTACGCCAGTCTTCAATACCACAACAAAGAAGAAGTCACCGGCAATATTGAGTCCCACCGATATTGCAAGAATCAGCAATGGTGTGACGGCATCTCCGACCGCGCGGAGTGTTGCCGCACAGGCATCATATAAAAAGGTTGCGATCAGTCCGGCTATGATGATAATAATATAGCTCTTCGCCATCGGAAGCAGCTGCTCCGGCACATTTAAGAAACGCAGGACCGGATTCAAAAAAATCAGTCCGCATACCGTAATAATTACGGAAATGATCGTTCCGACCGCCAAAGACACCGCAAATGATTTCTTCATATCCCGTATATTCTTCGCCCCGAACTTCTGTGCTGTGATGATTGCAAATCCGTTCGCCATTCCCAGAAGAAATTCAATGATCAGGCCATTCAGTGTACTGGTCGCTCCTACCGCAGCCAGTGCATTTGCTCCCAGATATGATCCGACAATTCTGGTATCCACCAGGCTGTATGTTAACTGCAGTAAATTACCTAAAAATATCGGTAATGCAAAACTTAATATCAGTGCCGAGGGTTTTCCCTTCGTTAAATCTTTCATTCAGTCTTAAAATCCTTTCTTTTCCGATATGATTGTTACTGTTCAGAAAATTCTTACCTGTAAACAGTACAGTAAACTGTAATGTATGCTCTTCTCTTCCTGAAAAAACATGCACCGCTTATTATAAATCATACTTCCGAAGAGAGCAATCTCTGAAAGAAATTTTTCCGCTTTCTTTCCGTTACCGGACTTCCACTCCGTATCACCTGGGAACGGATTCCGATATTGATCAGTTCTTGTTGAAGCTTCTCTGCTTTCTCAGCATCCATGCCATCCCGGATCAGAAATGGCACCATGGACAGATCTTCTTTCGTTTCAAAATTATATTTCTTTGCAAGTTGTAAGAATCCATTTCTCTGTCCATAGTATTCCATAATTCTTCCAAGTACAATGACCTGTCTCGATGGATAACCGCGTACCTCGCATGCCTCTTCCAGTGGTGTGATCTCGTATTCTACTTCATAAAAATCAAATGCTTCTTTAAAATACTGCATCCCATCTTCATCCAGATTCTCAAACAGTGTGGCCGGAAGGTTTGATACAATGCGGTTGGCCGTCACCTTATCAAGACCTGTCAGAAGCTGCAGATATGAGGATATCTTCTGGTCTTTTCCATTACATTTCAGCAGCTGTATATTATACGTTCTCATATATTCTTTTCTCCTCCATAAATATTTTTCTATGTTCCATTATTTTTATAATTTCACGCACGTTACTCTTAAAGATTCTCTATTTTTTATCTTATTTCTATTATTTCATGCACCCTGGCGCCTTTGCTCAGGATTCGTTTGGGTGCATGAGATTGTTCACTCATATTCTTTTGCCTCCCAATATGTGTGAGTTATACTAATAAAGTATACGGAGGAATTTGGAGAATCGCAAGAATATTTTATGGCTGTTCATATGGGAGCGGGTCAGTATGATAAAAATCCACTCTGACAACTTCCTGGCTTTCCTGTGCACGATAGGTGCGTCCGATTGACGCTGGCAAATCTTTTGCCTCTCATGAGCAAACCTCCATAAATCGGATAGAGTAAAATGCTTGCATTCTCTAATGATTATTGTGGATTAATTTTCAGGGCAGCACAATCCGTCGAATTATTTGCGCTTACGCTTCTCTCGCTACTTTTGTATATAAAATATCCGCCATATCACTACTCTGATAGGGCGGACATTTTTATCTTTTCCATCTCTTTTTTATAACTAATTCATAGATACAGACCGCAAGTACAATACCTATTCCAGCTCCAAGAACCTGAAGGGCAAGACTTCTGTGACGGAACAAATCTTTCAAACGTTCCCAAAGACTCTTATCTTGCGCGTCTTTCCGGTCTTTTTTCAATTTATCCCTGTCGTATTTGGTTCTTGTTCCTCTTACCAGAAGTCTGTGTGTATTCTTTCCAAACGGAGTACAGGTTACAAGCGTCACATAATCCTCATTCGGATCAATTGACAGAAGGCTGATATCTTCCGGTTCTACCACTTCTATCTGATCCACCTTATACGCCAGCACTTCATCCAGAACATGAATATAAAACCGGTTTCCCTTCTTCAACTGATCCAGATTGGTAAAGAGCATTGCCGTTGGCAGACCGGAATGTCCGGATAATACACAGTGTGTTCCTTTTCCACCGATTGGAAATGAAGTATTCTGCAGATGCCCGATTCCTTTCTCCAGCGTCTCCTTATCGGTTCCATGATAAACGGGTAAATAGACGTCTATCTCTGGAATCTCTATATAAGCCATGACTCCATTCACATTCAACAGATCCTCATAACTTGAACTCAGTGTATTCCACGCTTCTTCATCGAACGGGTCCGTCAGAATGGTACGGTTGTTCACCAGATTATCATTGTATGCACGGACTTCTTTTTTAATCTCTTTAATCTCCTCTTTCGGCATTTCTTCAGTCTGTTTATTATACTCCTGAATGACTCCTCCCTGATGTTTTTGCATGTACCAATTACTAATATTGGGGTAGAAAAATATTCCTACCCCAAATAAAATCACTGCTACAGCAAATATCGTTGAAAAATGTTTTTTCATCTTATCTGCCCTGTATCAATTTTAGTTTTCTTTGCTATATTTTCTTCTTGAGAATATGAAGAATGCAATTCCTAATAATGCAATTGCTACACCTGCAATTGACATGAAGAACATTGCTGTATCACCAGTCTTAGGAAGTGTAAATCCTTTTTCGTTGGCAATATTTACTACAGCATAGTATAAATGGTTGTTTAACTTATCGTTTGTAGATGAGTTCTCAACACCTGTAATCTTTGTTTTCTCAGCATTCACGATTGGTTTGATTTCAACCGCCTGGCGTGTTGTAAGAAGTGTATAATTTGTAGGTGCTTTTGTCTCTTCCAGATAATAAGTTTTTGCTTTTACATCACCATTCTCTTCGTTTGCTGTGCCAAGTCCGTAGATGTAGAATTTACCATCTTCACTTGTTGTAATTGTCTCTGTTGCTTTTGCAGAACTTGATACAACATATTTTGTTAATCCATCTGTATCTTTGAATGGCTCAAACTTAAGTGCAGTACCTGTTCCCATCTTTTCTGTATCATAAAGTTTGAATTCAGCATCTTTCAGACCTTTATTTGTGTCTTTTGCAAATTTCAAACCGTCAATACCGAATGTGTATACTCTTACACCTTCTTTAATTTCATTCAGCTTATTCGTTGTTGACCATGTGTTATCTGGCCAGTTCAGTGTAGCATCTGCTGTATAATCTTCTGACAGATCTACATCTTTGAAATCTGTTGTAACATCTGATGTATATCTGATCTTGATGTCCTGTGAACCATTCACATCATCACTCTTCATGTCAAAGCTTACTTTATAGCTGTATGCTTTTTCCGAAGCATCTTCTCCTGTCAGTTCGTTACCATCTTTATCATAATATGTAACTGTGTACTGATCTCCTTCTGTAAGTTTCTTTCCGTTAGAAGTAATTGTCAGATCTGTTGCACCGATCAGTCCTGTATGTACATCATCTGTTACGGTGAATGTCTTATCTACAGCATCTTCCGGGAAGTTTGGAGCTGTTACATCTACCTGGAGATCTACTGTTCCGCCAGTTGTTACTGTGTCAACTTTTACCAGATTTTCTTTCTTCTTCTCATTTGTTACCACAATGTGCTTGTGTAATGTTGGAAGGGAAGTCTTAGCTACGATCTGTACTGCATCATACAGATAATATTTGTTTGTATCAGGACTGAGTGTATTATTTTTTTCTCCCTGTTTTGGATCAAGTGTTGCTGTCATAGCAGCATATACATTGTTACCTGTTGCTTTGACAATGTACTGTCCCATTGCAACATCTGTAAATTCAACGGATTCTCCGGATTTTACTTCACTCGTTTCAAATGCACCCGGATTCGTATTTACTACTTTTAAGATTGCTGAATATACATGTTCTGCATATTTTGCTTTTGCTGAAGTCTCATTTCCATTATAGGCATCAACAAAATCTTTTACTGTTAAGTCGCCGTTTTTAATTACGCTGTCTGCAGCTTCTTTTACAGCATCATTTGCCCACGCATATTCTACATTGTTGTGTGTCTGATCGTATTTAATAGTAACAATTTTGTATGTCTGGATCTTATCATACGTTGTTACTCCATCCTTTACCACACTGCCGATTCCTGTTACAGTAATCGTTCCTCTGGCATCAACATATCCGTCAGCTCCCGGAGTTGCATCTGAAAGGCAGACTGCTGTTGTTCCAGATGTTCCCGGATTTTCTCCTGGTGTCTCGCCTGCAGCCATGACAGTAGTTGACATTCCAAGAAGTGTAACTATTGACAATCCTGCAGCTGCAAGACGTTTCATAATTCCTTTTTTCATCTTTTTCTCTTCCTTTCGTATATTTTGCGCATACCACTTATTTATTTCAAAGGCGGTTTTCCCACCTTATGAAACCGTAATTTTTAGAAGTTTATCTTCTGTTTTCTCTTGTTCATATACAACCATACTCCTGCTACAGTAATTATCAGCATTGCCAGTATTGTATATAACGTATATCCTCCGTCAAATCCCGACTTTGGAAGAGTAATTCCAACATTTGTGAACGTAATTGAGAATACATGTCCACCGGATTCACCCTCTGCTTTTTCTTCATCTATGAACACATCACCCTTGCTGTCAGTTGTAACTTCATATACTTTTCCGGTTGCATATTCATAATCTGCTCCGTCTTTTTTAATATACTGGTGTCCTGTCGGAAGATATGTTTCGGCAAGATAGTATGTACTGCTGTTCGCAAGTTCTTTGAATGTTGCAACTGCTTTGTCCGCATCTGCGCTTTCTTTTGCTGTAGTCTGTTTGTCAACGGCTACTACTTTCTTCTTCACACCACCAACAGTCACTTCTACTACATCTGTATCGGCATCTGTTGCTGCTCTGTACAGAGTGAACTCTGCACCTTCCAGCAATTTACCTGCATCATTCTGTTTATATACTTTTAAAGTTGTTTTCTGTGGATTCGTAACTGTTGTTGACGGAACACTGCTGTCATCTGCAGACCAGTCATCTGTACTTTCATAACCACCGCCAAATTTTACATTTACAGATACATTACGATATTCCACACCTGCAAGCCTCTGTATCTTTTCCTGCATTTTTTCCTGCACTTCTGATAAATCTTTACAGTATGTAACCTTATCTGTATCTTTCTCATCACCACGTTTGATTCGGTAAGTCATCTTTCCTGTTGCATTTTCATCATCTTCGCTTAATGATTTTGTCCATTTCACAGTTGCTTCATAGAATGGCGAACTCTGTGTATCCTTCAGTGAGAATGCAAGCTGATCTGCTGTTTTTTCTCCGGTTCCTGCCATTACATTTCCACTGTTACTTTTTTTCTCCGGTACCGCTCCTTTTAAATAGAAACCACCAGAATTTTCTGTTGCAGTTATATTCTCAACACTTGTCGTTCCATCTTCATTTGTAACTCCCATGGAATCACCATTCCATGCCGATACATTTCTTGTTGTATTGGTAAGATTTACGTCACTTTTCTGTACTGTTGTTACTTCCAGCACATCACGTTTTACCAGATAATAAGTTCCATTCTCTGTTACATAGCCGGTTACTTTTCCATCAGCTTCTGCCTTCAGTCCTGTTGCAAGGCATACATCATCTGTATTTGGAGCAGAACCTGTTGCCTTATAAAGTGAATATCTTGCGGTTCTGTCATTCTCCGCAATATCAAAACTAACCGGAGTCCCAGTTGCTTCTGCATTTGTAAGTGTATATGATGTTCCGTATATCTCCTGCTGATAATTATCCGGAACTTTTGTCTCTACAAAGTAGTAACTTCCTGCATCCAGATCGCTTACATTAATGTTACCATTTTTATTCGTTTTGTATACTTTAGCCACATCTGGATTCAGTTCATCCTCCGAAATTACTACGTCCACCGGATCCGCACATTTATAAAGATTGAATTCTGCACCTTCTATCGCATTTCCCTTTTCATCTTGTTTATGCAGACGAATGCAACCATTAGATGTATATTTAATATCAACATTAGTGTACAGGTTCATATTAATCGTTTTATTTGCCAATAAACCAAATTCATTACGCGTTGTATTTCCTGTATCGATACCGGTAAACCAGTTTCCCAATGCTCTCTCATATGGGAAAGAAGCAATTACTTTTCCGCTGCTTTTTACATTTTTTATTTTAATTCCCCAAAAGCCATTGTCATCTTTTTCGATTATGTCATCTTTTCCAACATCTAAAGTTGATAATCTTGACGCTATTATTACTCCCGAAGAACTAAGATCCAGTTTTTCATCCTGCTGAACAATATCTGCCGGCACTAATGGCGTAATAATTCCACTTTTTTCTTTTCCAGTAACCAAATAAGAAATTGTAAGTTCTGGCAGTTTAATTTCATCACCCTGACCTAAATCCAATCTGACACGGCCATCCATCTCTTTGAATACTGTTGTTACCGGATTCCTACTCAAATATAAATATACATTCCGGCAATAATCTCCAAAATATTCTTTATATCCATTTTCCGAATCGGGTGGGCAAATTTCACCAACTCCCTGTTCTAATCCAGAAATATCTGTAATGGAATTATCGATCAAATCAATTTTCCATGCACGTCTTAATATCTTTACACCATCCAGTGATTGAATTCCTCTGGCTTCCGCATCTACCATTCCAGAGAAATAACTTAAAATCAACTTTATCTTACTTGCAACATTCGTGTCACTTGCTGATAAAATAATTCCATCCTGGATTCCTGCAGCAATAATAGTATCGATATTCCAATTAGTTCCCGGATCCAATATGTCACCTTGATCCAATCTTCTAATTACAATATCTGCACGAAAATTATCCTGATCGGCAATCACAGAATCATATATAACCTGTGCAAAATTACGATCCTGAATTCCCGCAGCCTGAATATTATCTACATTAAAATCGTATCCAGATAATCCAAGTGCTGCAAGAAGCTTTCCAAGCATCTGATCACTTTCTACATTATTCACAATACTCTGTAACGCTATGCTGTCATTCCCCGGTTGTGCTGAATTTGTCTGATTCTGACTTTGATCAGCCGGCTGATCGGCATTGGTATATCCATTCTGATCTGCGGCTGCCTGATTGGTATTATCTATTACCTGTGAACTGCCCACCCCTACATTATCCGTCAATTGCTCATTCTCTTGTTCGTTTGTCTGAGCAGATATTGTATTATCTGTAGAGTCCAAAACGATAGGTTTTGCTTTAATCGCTTCTTCTGCGGCATTCGCTGAAATTAAATTTATGCCACATAAACCTAATAACATACAACAGACCATACATACCGATAAAATCCGCCGTCTTACGACCTTTTTTTTCTTGATGTATTTCTTCTGCAAATACACTTTATCCTCACTCCCTTATTAAAAATATTTTAGATATTTTTCGACAAAAATGCCATTTTTTGACATTTTATTTTCATTAATTATGATACTACTGTGCATTTTTCGTGTCAATTACCTTTTTTCATCCTTTACGCATTTTTTACAATACACACTTTTGCATAAAATCACTATTTTCTGACAATAAAAAAAATAAAGATATTTCGTTTTTGCAATTTATTTATTGCAATAATATCAACAAAAAATTTTAAAATCAACACTACATGCAATTTATTCCTTATATATCTTGTGATTGGAGTTGAGTTAATTATGCAGAAAATCAGGCAGGATATTTCCATTGGCGGAAACATCCGTATGTTACGCAGGCAGTCACACCTTACACAGGAACAGGTTGTTGCCCGGCTGCAGTTAAAAGGTATTGAACTTTCCCGGAGCAGTTACTCTCAGATTGAATGTGGCACTTATAACATCCGGGTATCTGAATTAGTCGCACTTGCAGAAATCTTTCATGTAGACTACAATGCTTTCTTTCGTAATCTTTCTATATAAATAGGAAACTCTGAATGACAAAATCTGTACATTTGCTTTCATACGTTTTGTCATTCAGAGTTTCCTGTTTCATATTTCACCTTCATAATCAAGGAATAAATAATCAACGATTGTCACTCCTATATTAAATGGCCTGGCTTCCTATGCCCTTTTTGTAATATCCATCGCTTATTACCTAATTTAATCAATATTTTTCTTTGCCCAGTCAGCTGCCGCCGAGAAACTGAAAAGCTCCGTAAAGTGCGTAAATTCAAGGATTTCTACATATCCTTCCTTTGTAACAATGCCACAGTTTCAACATGCACCGTGCCCGGGAACAAATCCACCCCGCTAATCTTCTCCACTTTATATCCACGTCCCTGAATCATCTCCAGATCACGCACCAGGCTGGTCGGCTTACATGCAATGTATACCAGACGCTCCACTCCGAAATTCAAAATCTTCATAAGTGCTTTCGGATTCACACCGTCTCTCGGTGGATCGAGCATGATCAGATTCGGAACTTCGCCCAGTTCATCAATAACTTTCAATACATCACCTGCCCAGAATGTGCAGTTGTCCAGATTATTTAGCTTAGCATTTTCTTTTGCTGCTTCTACCGCTTCTTCTACAATCTCCACTCCGACTACCTTCTTCGCAACCGGTGCAAGGATCTGGGCGATCGTTCCTGTTCCACTGTATAAATCAAAGACAACTTTTTCATTTGTATCTCCGATGTATTCTCTGGCTGTCTCATATAAGACTTCCGCTCCCAGTGAGTTTGTCTGGAAAAACGAGAATGGTGTAATCTTAAATTTTAATCCAAGTAACTCCTCATAGAAATAGTCCTGTCCAAAAAGTATTTCTGTACCTTCGTCTTTCACGACATCTGCAAGGCTGTCGTTCTTTGTATGCAGAATTCCAACCAATGTTCCAGCAAAATTCATCGCTGCCATCTTTTTCAGCCATGCAGTCTTAAATGTCTGGATTTTTTTTATTGCCTCTGTCGGATCAATTCCGAGATTTGCAGTATCAGATGCTGTAACCAGATCCACCAGGATTTCCCCTGTCTTTACTGCCTTTCTCACTAACAGGTGACGGAAATATCCCACGTGACGCATACGATGATAATACGGCAGTCCAGATTCCTGTGCACATTCCAGTGTACATACCAGAATCTTTCTGTAGTCTTCATCTACGATCTGGCAGTCACTTACATTAACAATATCATGAAAACTTCCTCTTTTGTGCATACCAAGTGCCAGAGGTCCATCTTTGTATTCATCTCCGAATGAGAATTCCATCTTGTTGCGGTATTCAGATCTGACCGGGCTTGGTTTGATGCCTTCCCATATATAATCTCCATCCACAGCTTCATCCATCATCTTTTTCACCTGCTCATTCTTCATGGCAAGCTGTTCTTCGTACGGAAGATTCTGGTAAGTACAGCCTCCGCACTGTCCGAAATGCGGACAGGCTGACGGTATCTCACTTGCTGATGGTTCCACTACCTCCAGAAGGCGTCCTTCTGCCTTTCCTTTTCTGATCTTATTAACAGAAAATCGTACTTTCTGTCCCGGCACGCCGTTTTTTACGACTACCCATCTGTCTTCTTCCGGCACATAAATGCGTCCTTTATTTGGAAATTCTACGGATTCTATAATTCCTTCGTATACCTGTCCTTTTTTCATATATATCCTTTCTGTTGTAACTTTTTCTCTATCTTTTTTGTCCATTTTACCCTTTATATACTGCCTTTAGGATCGTTCCTTCCTGTTCCACCCGTACATGTTTCAGACTCTTCACATACTGGTTGAACTGGGAATATCCATAATCGCGGATCTTAAAATCTTTGTATTTCTCATACATTTTATTACCCAGTGTACTGAGTTCTACGCCGGATTTTCCGGCTTTCTTCACAATCTGTACGACGTAGCCGTCGATATTTTCCTTCAGATCCTGATCCTCTCTTAATGTAACAGACACAATATTGCCATGTTTTACCATCTGGATTCTTGTGAATTCTTCCAAAAACTTAGACAGCATATTATAACCATAGCTTCGTACGTCAAAGTCTGGGTAAAGGCTGACCAGACGACTTCCCACTTCTCCAAGTCCGGTCGGCTTATTAATGTCCTGATTCTCGATAATCATCTTGATGATTGCATCTTCAATCTTCTCTTTGCTTCGTTTGTCATGTGTAGTTTCATTCTTCGATGTTCCCGGATTCTGCTCACTCATCAGATTTTCCAAAATGGTAAATTTATCACACGCTTTTCGAAATGGCTCCGGAGTCTTATTTTCTCCCATACCGATGACCATCTTGCCGCTTTCTCTCAGACGGCTGACCAGCCTTGTAAAATCACTGTCACTGGATACGATACAGAATCCATCCACATCGTTCGTATACAGAATATCCATCGCATCAATGATCATGGCTGAATCAGTAGAGTTCTTTCCTTGTGTATAGCTGAACTGCTGGATCGGCGTGATCGAATTTGTCAGAAGTTCGTCCTTCCAGCTTGAATGCTGTGTGCTTGTCCAGTCCCCGTATATTCTTTTGTATGTAATGATCCCATATTTTGACAGCTCTGTCAGGATCGGCTTGATGTATTTTGCTGATACGTTGTCTGCATCAATCAGCAGTGCATAACACTGTTCCTGCATACCTTCTCTCTCACTTCTTTCTTTGTTATTTTATAATATTTTTAAATCTTCCACGCAGGCACACATGAAATTGCAAGAGAAAAGCAGGCCAGTCGCCTTTCTTTTATCAGATCGGTTTCTAACCTGCTTCTTTCTTCACTTATTCATCCGCCCGGTTCTTATACCTGATCGTCATCATCGAAAAAGTCATCGTCGAAATCATCATCATCAAAATCGTCTTCGAAGTCTTCCAGGTAATCCGGTGTAAAGAAGCAATATACTGCATAAGCGATTCCTGCAACTGCAGCTACAGCTCCGACTACTGCCAGAATCCAGAGTACGGTCTTGCCGTGTTTGTCCTCTTCTTTTTTATTCATCAGTTCGCTAAGCTTGGATGCTGCAATAATATCTTCTACTTTACTCATGCTCCCACGTCCTTTCCTCTGCTCTTTCAGCAAATCAATTCTGCGTTTATTATACCACTTTACATCCTGTATTACTACTTATTTTTTCAGATTTTTATCCTGCATTCTACCTGGATTCTATACACATTTACCTAATTGTATGTAATATTTTTCTGCCTTCTACACTTTTTGTAATCTGGCAAATGCAGCAAACATCTTCTTTGTACCCGGTCCGTCGAAATCAACCGTTACTTCATAATCACGTCCACCTTCGGTGATTGCCGTCACAATTCCTTCACCGAATTTAATATGTTTTACACGATCCCCGACTCCGTAAGGGAGTTTTCCTCCCTTTGGTGTTCCGAACTGCTGTACCGGTTTCGGTGCGGTAAATGCTTTCGTTTTAAAGGTTTCTTTCGCCTGCATGAAGGATGTCTTTATTCTTACCGGCTCACTTTCTTCCTTCTTTTCTTTTTTTGCGGATGGTCCTGTTTCCATAAGTTCCAGTGGAATTTCTTTTAAGAAACGGGACATTTTCTTATACTGTGTTTCTCCATGTACCATACGTTTTCTTGCACAGGTCAGTGTCAGATCTTTCTCTGCTCTTGTGATTCCCACATAACACAGACGTCTTTCTTCTTCCAGTTCTGCCGGATCATCTGCCGTGATCGTCATATAGCTCGGGAACAGTCCGTCTTCCATTCCCGCCAGGTATACATGTGGAAATTCCAGCCCTTTTGCACTGTGTAACGTCATCAGTACGACATAATCTGTACTTTCATCCAGACTGTCGATATCTGCAACCAGTGCCACATCCTCAAGAAAGCCGCTGAGTGTCGGTGCTTCATTCTGCGCAGCACAGCTTTCTTCATAAGCCACGATCTTATTACGGAGTTCGTCTATATTTTCAATTCTTGATGTTGCTTCTTCGCTTTCACATTCGTGGATCAGTGCATCGATATATCCGGTTTCTTTGATCACTTCCTCCATCAGTTCCGATACACTCATGTCTTCGGTATCATTTTTGAAATGCTCGATCATGGCAACAAATGATTCCAGTTTTGCCTGTCCTCTTCCGATATTCGAGATCAGATCTACGGCGCGGAGTGCATCATAAAAGCTGCATTCTTTGGCGGATGCATATTCCTGTACCCGGTTGATGCTGGTCAGGCCGATGCCCCGCTTCGGAACATTTACGATTCGTCTGACAGCCAGGTCATCTCTTCCATTGTCAATGGTCTTCAGATACGCAAGAAGGTCCTTGATCTCACGTCTTGCATAGAAATTCACACCGCCGATAACTTTGTATGGAATGCTGTCGCGTACGAAACGTTCCTCGAACATACGGGACTGTGCATTAGTACGGTAAAGTACGGCATTATCTTTGTAACTGCAAAGTTCTTTGTTGACATGACGTCTGATATCTCCAACCACATATTCTGCTTCCTCATATGCCGAGTCGAACTGACGGAGCTGGATCATATTTCCATCTTCGTTCTCTGTCCAGAGCGTTTTGTCTTTTCTTCCCTGATTGTTCTGGATCACGGCATTGGCCGCATTCAGGATATTTCCGGTAGAACGGTAATTCTGCTCCAGTTTGATCACCTTTGTATCATCAAATACATGTTCAAAATCCAGAATGTTCTTGATATTTGCTCCGCGGAACTTGTAAATGGACTGGTCATCGTCTCCAACCACACACAGATTGCGGTATTTGGACGCCAGCAGATGGATCAGTTCAAACTGTACTGTATTTGTATCCTGATACTCATCTACCATGATATAACGGAATCGCTCCTGGTAATATTCCAATACGTCCTTCTGTGTCTGGAACAGCTGAACCGTCTTAAATAACAGATCGTCAAAATCTAATGCGTTATTTGAGCGGAGCTGTTTTTCATACTCTTCGTATACCTCCGCGATCTTTTTACGGCTGTAATCGCCTTCTGCACGCATCCGGTACTCCTGCGGTGTCACCAGTTCATCTTTTGCTTTGGATATCTCTGAAAGCAGTGCTCTTTCCCTGAACAGCTTCGTGTCCACCTGCAGAAGTTTGCAGACTTCACGCATCAACGTCTTCTGATCATCACTATCATAGATTGTAAAATTGGTATCATATCCAAGCAGATCAATGTGGCGTCTTAGGATACGTACACACATGGAATGGAAGGTGCTTACCCAGATGCTTTCCGAACCATAACCGACTAATTTGTCGACACGCTCCCGCATCTCTCCGGCTGCTTTATTTGTAAATGTGATTGCCAGAATATTCCATGGATTCACCTGCTGTTCTTCAATTAAGTAAGCGATTCGGTGTGTCAGTACCCTGGTCTTTCCGGATCCTGCACCTGCAAGGATCAGAAGTGGTCCTTCGGTATGAAATACTGCTTCTCTTTGTTGTTCATTTAATGTATCGTATATACTCAATCTTATAGTTTCCTTTCTTCCTGGTTTTCTATTCTGCCTGTTCTGCTTTCATCATGGATTCGTGTTCTCTTTTTACTTCTTTATAAAGAGCCGTCGAGGTCCATTCCTGATTTTTATCAGTAACGATTGCTTTCAGCGGAACCTGCACTTTTTCTTTTCTCATCTGGAACAATAACTTATCCAGCAACCGGCTGTCTGCCAACAGCATAACAAGCATCTCTTCCTCAAAATCTGTAATTTCTTCTTTCACATCGTCTGCCCTGAAAGGTTCTTCCCCGGAGATATCTTCTTTCAACCCCGTCAGCATTCCGATTGTCTTTGAATACTCTTCTTTTTCTACATGTTTCACACGAAATCCAAGAAAGCTTCCCAGCATGCCAATCTTTCTTCCTTTTTTCGTGTCTTTCAGATTATAGCATAACATTATTGATCTCATATGCATTCTACCTCTCTTCGAATGTCTGTTTCCATTATAGTTGCTTTGCCCGGGTTCTGCAAGAAACAATTTGGGACGGAGGATTTAAAAAAATCCTCCGTCCCAAATTAAAAATATCCTGTCCCTTTTTAATTTTCATTAACCATCCGGTTAATTTACGCACTAATCGCATTTCCCGTATACAGCTGGTAATATCTGCCTTTCTCTTCGATCAGCTCATCATGTGTACCGCGTTCGATGATCCTTCCCTGTTCCAGTACCATAATACAGTCGGAATTACGGACGGTCGATAACCGGTGCGCGATAACAAATGTCGTTCTTCCGTGCATCAGCTTATCCATTCCATCCTGCACGATCCGCTCCGTTCGGGTATCGATGGAACTGGTCGCCTCATCGAGGATCAATACCGGCGGGTCTGCAATTGCCGCTCTTGCAATGGCAAGAAGCTGGCGCTGTCCCTGGCTTAAGTTCGCTCCGTCTCCGGTCAGCATCGTATCATAGCCATCCGGAAGTCTGCGGATAAAGCTGTCGGCATTGGCAAGCTTTGC
>CAKRAT010000049.1 GCA_934295165.1 uncultured Dorea sp.
ACTAACTGGTTAAATGTTGGCATTTCTTTCACCTCCTACGATTATAATAAGTTGCTTATTCATCTTGTGAATAGTCGTACACCAAAACAAAACGTTCCTATGCACGCTCGTTTAGTTTATTACGAATTATGGATCTTGTCAAGGGATTTTCCTTGATTTTTTCACGTTTTCTGCCACTTTTTTCTTAGTTTTTACATGTTTTTTTCTTTTCGTTATGTTTTACAATTTGGTGCTTTATCAGGCTAAATAATATGACACCTGTTAACACTCCTGCACTGTCGATGCATACATCTCTGAACTGGCAGCTCCGTCCCGGTACGAACAGTTGATGTAGTTCATCGCTTGCCGCATATACCGTACCTGCACACCAGCAGCACAATATCATTCTTTTCCCATGGTCTTCCGAAAAAGAGTACGCAGTCCCCAGTATCAGCACACCGAGGACTGCGTATTCTGTTGCGTGTGCACATTTACGTACCGGGAAATCTATCTTTTCCGCAAACTGCTCCTGCTTATCTTCCGGCCAGGATCCGAACCCGGGAATCACAAGTTCCCCTATTTCTTTTCCGACAGAATGACTCATCGCCGCCGATTCATCTGCTTTTCTTGCGGAAAACGAAAAAATTACCGTCATCCAGATCAACATAAGAATCAGCCATATGATTCCTGTCTTTTTTCTTCCCGTCCCTTTTTCTGTCATATCTTTTCCTGTCTATTTCTTTCCCTCCTGCTCTACACTTCAGATAACAGGTTCCGAATGCACCTCGGATATTATGCCTGAAGATCTGAGAACAGATTTTTCTGGTATACACCGTCCGCAA
Organism: uncultured Dorea sp.; assembly: GCA_934295165.1. Lineage (GTDB taxonomy): Bacteria > Bacillota > Clostridia > Lachnospirales > Lachnospiraceae > Dorea_A. The sequence continues at coordinate 822 of CAKRAT010000049.1, forward strand.
TCAATTTTGCAAAAGACTCTACTACAACCGGTTTGTCTTCTTTATAAGTAACACCGAACCATTTATCCTGTGTCTCAAGAAGTTTCACACTTACTTTTCCTTTTTTAAGCAGTTCATCAATATAAATTGGAAGCAGATATTCCCCTTTCAGTTCTTTTGCTTCATCTCCCTTGATGTTCTCAAAAAATTCTACAAATCCTTCTTCCAGAAGTCCTACGAATTCAGGTGTCAGTCCCCACATGTTCATGGATACATGAGAATTCACATCTACTTTATTTCCCTGGGATTCTGCTCCGTCTGCCGTCTTTTTAATCTCATAAGTCTCTACGACATCTGTCAGATAGTCATTCTCATCTACTGCACAGATTCCTCTTGTTACAGTTCCATTATCACTTAAAGTATTACCAAGAATAAACCCTGCCATACAAAGTTCTTCAGATTTCTCCGAAGTATAGTTGTTTACCAGGAATTCATGAATTTTCACAAATGCTTCTTTTCCATAATAATCGTCCGCATTGATAACAACAAATGGTTCTTTAATGATATCTTTGCATACCAGAACTGCCTGACCTGTTCCCCACGGTTTGCTTCTGTCTGCCGGTTTCTCGATCCCTTCCGGAAGATCATCTAATTCCTGATAAGCATATGCGAATTCTACGTTCAACTCTTTACAGATTCCTTCAATACGTTTCCCAATCGCATCATGAAATGCATCTTTAATATCCTTGCGGATAATAAATACAACTTTATTGAACCCGGCCTCGATTGCGTCATGAATGGAATAATCCATAATAATCTCCCCATTCGGTCCTACTGGTTCTAACTGTTTAATTCCACCACCAAAACGGGAACCCATTCCCGCGGCCATGATGACTAATGCTGTTTTCATATTTTTTTCTCCTTTGTTCATTTGTCTTTTTCACGGTTAGAATCAGTATAGCACACTTTGGGGAGCAATTGTTATTTATTTTATCATCGTGACCTCTCGGTCCATGAGAAAGACCGGATATGCTGTTTGTTGCTGGATGTCACGATGCAGAAGTTCTAAGGCAGTCCACCTTTCCTAATGGCGAAAGCCACTCCGCTCAAACTCACCCCTACGGGGCTCAAACAGTTCGCTCCGTGTCTTTAACGGGAAGGTAAACTGCCTAAGAACTTCTATACATCGCGCCAAAATACGCATCAAACAGCATATCCGGTCTTTCTCATGTCGTGACTGGCCAATGATAATAAATTCAACAGCAATCTATTCTACTGTCACACTCTTTGCAAGGTTACGCGGTTTATCCACATCCAATCCTTTTGCCACAGATACATAATATCCCAGCAGCTGAAGTGGAATCACTGCAAGTGATGTTGCAAAATGTGGATCTGTCTTCGGGATATATACTGAAAAATCTGCATTTTCTTCAATATTGTAATGTCCAAATGTTGTAAGTCCCATCAGATATGCTCCACGACTCTTGCATTCTACCATATTACTCAATGTCTTTTCATACAATTCCGGCTGAGTCAGTACACCAATAACCAGTGTGCCATCTTCAATCAGTGAAATGGTTCCATGCTTCAGTTCTCCTGCTGCATAAGCCTCTGAATGAATGTAACTGATTTCTTTCATCTTAAGACTACCTTCCAGAGAGATTGCATAATCTATTCCACGTCCGATAAAGAAGATATCTTTTGCATTCACCTGTTTAGATGCAAACCACTGAAGTCTCTCTTTATCTTCAATAATTCTACGGATTTTATCCGGGATTGTCTTCAGTTCTTCAATATATCCTGTATATTGTTCTTCTGTAATCTGACCTCTGATCTTAGCAAACTGGATTGCAAGTGTATAAGCTGCAATCAACTGTGTACTATAAGCCTTTGTAGTTGCAACTGCAATCTCAGGTCCTGCAAGCGTATAGAATACGTTGTCTGCCTCTCTTGCAATCGATGAACCGATCACATTGACAATTCCCAGTGTTTTTACACCCTGTTTCTTAGATTCTCTGAGTGCGGCAAGACTGTCTGCTGTCTCTCCTGACTGACTGATAATAACAACCAGACCTTTCGGGTCAAGAATCGGATTTCGGTAACGGAACTCTGATGCAAGTTCTACTCGTACCGGGATTCTCGCCAGATCTTCCATTACATACTGTGCTGCCACTCCGACATGATATGCCGATCCACATGCCACAATATAGATCTGGCTGATTTCTTTGATTTCCTCCTCTGAAAGTCCAACTTCTGAAAGATCAATGACATTATCTTTCACAACAGAATTCAGCGTATCTGAAACTGCTTTCGGCTGTTCATGGATCTCCTTGATCATGAAATGCTCATATCCGGCTTTTTCTGCAGCCTCTGCGTCCCATTCAATCGTTTTTAATTCTTTTTCGATCTCTTCACCGTCCAGATTATAGAATGTAATCTCTCCTTTACGCACACGCGCCATCTCCTGATTACCAATATAATATACATTTCTTGTATACTTCAGGATTGCCGGAACATCTGAACCAATGAACGATTCTCCATCTGCAATACCCAGAATCATCGGACTGTCTTTTCTTGCCACATAGATTTCTTCCGGATAATCTCTGAACATGATCGCCAGTGCATAAGAACCACGAATACGCACCAGTGCATGATTGATTGCATCTACCGGAGTTCCTTCATATTTTTTATAATAATAATCAATCAGTTTTACAGCAACTTCTGTGTCTGTCTCTGAATAGAAGGTATAACCTTTGCGGTCAAGTTTATCTTTCAATTCCTGATAGTTTTCAATAATACCGTTATGAACAGCTACAACATTACCATCATCACTCACATGAGGATGTGCATTATTCTCAGATGGTTCACCGTGTGTTGCCCATCTTGTATGACCGATACCACAGGTTCCTTTTACACTTTCTCCATCATTCGTCTTCTCAGCCAGTACTTTCAGACGCCCCTTTGCTTTGATAACTTCTACATCTTCTTCTCCGTCACGCACAGCAATTCCTGCCGAATCGTAACCACGATATTCGAGTTTTGACAAACCGTCCAATAAAATTGGTGCGGCCTGATGTTCACCTGTAAATCCTACAATTCCACACATAATTATATTTTCTCCCTGTAAAATTCTTAATATAGTCTATTCATTTTATGCCTTATATGTATCTGTTCCTTTTTTAATCAGCAATATAACCTTTAGCTTTTACAACTCCGACAACCTGATCCACATATTTTTTGCAGATTTCCTCTGTCTCGGCTTCCACCATAACCCGTAGAAGAGGTTCTGTTCCTGATTCACGCACGAGAATGCGGCCGGTATCACCAAGTGCTTCTGTTACAGCCTTTACTGCCGACTGCACATCTACATCATCCTGTGCCGCCTTCTTGTCTGTTACACGGACATTTTCAAGTACCTGCGGATAGATAGTAAGTCCTTCTAACAGTTCACTCATTGATTTCTTTCTTGCCATCATGACTTCCATCATCTTAAGACTGGTAAGGATACCGTCTCCTGTAGATGCATATTTTGAGAAAATGATATGACCGGACTGCTCTCCACCAAGAATACAGCCATTCTTTGTCATATATTCGTATACATATTTATCTCCTACTGCCGTCTTCGCATAACCGATTCCAGCTTCGTCAAATGCTTTATACAATCCAAAGTTAGACATCACCGTTGTAACAACCGTATTGTTCTCAAGCTTTCCGCGTTCCTTCATATATTTTCCATAGATGTAAAGAATTGCGTCTCCGTCTACCAGATTACCCTTTTCATCCACACAGAGACATCTGTCGGCATCTCCGTCATACGCAAAACCAACATCCAGTCCATTCTCAACAACGAATTTCTGAAGACCACCGATATGTGTGGATCCGGCATTGTTATTAATGTTGGTTCCATCCGGTTCCGCATTGATCACGTAAGTCTTCGCACCAAGTGCATCAAATACAGACTTTGCAAGATTCCATGAACTTCCATTCGCACAGTCGAGTCCGACTTTTACTCCTTTGAAAGAATATAATCCAAGTGAAATCAGATATCCGATGTAACGGTTTCTTCCTGATACATAGTCTACCGTACGTCCGATCTTTGATGTATGTGCAAATGGAATTTCTTCATATTTTTCCCCAAACACCTCAAGTTTTCCATCCAGGTAATCTTCTACCAGTGCAATCGTTCCTTCATCCATCTTCTCACCATTGCCATTGATCAGCTTGATTCCGTTATCATAATACGGATTATGGCTGGCAGAAATCATAATTCCACAGTCAAATTCATCTGTTCTTGCTACATAAGCAACGGACGGTGTCGTTGTAACATGAAGCAGGTATGCATCTGCTCCAGAAGCAACCAGACCACCTACCAGCGTGTATTCAAACATATAACTGGAGCGTCTTGTATCTTTTCCGATTACAATACGTGCCGGTGTCTCATCCCCATCCCTGCGTTTCATCTCTCCATAATACCATCCAAGAAATCTTCCAATCTTATATGCATGATCTGCTGTTAAATTATTATTGGCTTCCCCGCGGAAACCATCTGTTCCGAAATATTTTCCCATATATATTCTCCTAAAATCACTTATTCTCAGTTATTTTCAGTTATTTTTAATCATTTTATTATCAGGTAACTGCCATCATTATAGTTGGTATTGAGTCTGACTTCAAGCAAAAGTGGCAAAAAAGTATGCATCCGTGCAAAGACAACTCTCCCACACATATGCATACCTTTTGTTGTAATATCACTATTCTGATGTAATTCCAAGTTCTCTCTCACACAATTCCAGTGCCGATGCAATCACTGCATCCATGTCATAATACTTGTATTCTCCCAGACGTCCTCCGAAGATGATTCTTTCTTCTTTTTCCGCCAGTTCTTTGTATTCTGCATAAAGAGCCCCGTTTTTTTCATCATTTACCGGATAATACGGTTCGTCTCCCGGTTTCCATTCTGAGCTGTATTCACGGCTGATCACCGTCTTCGGGATGTCATTTCCTTCGGAATCCCTGCCGAATTCGAACCATTTGTGCTCAATGATACGCGTCCACGGTGTCTCTCTGTCTGTGTAGTTCACAGCCGCATTTCCCTGAAAATTCGGCTGATCCAGTAATTCTGTCTCGAATCTTACCGAACGATATTCCAGTGTTCCGAGCTTATATCCGAAATATGCATCGACCGGTCCTGTATAGACCACCTTTTCTGCCAGTACATCCAGTTCTTCTTTATTCTCCAGATATTCGGTATTCAGACGGACTTCGATTCCATCCAGAAGATTCGCAACCATTTTCGTATATCCGCCAACCGGGATTCCCTGATACAGCGCGTTGAAATAGTTGTTATCAAATGTCAGACGAACCGGAAGTCTCTTGATAATGAATGACGGGAGTTCTGTACAGTCACGTCCCCACTGTTTTTCTGTATATCCTTTAATCAGTTTCTCATATATATCACGCCCCACCAGCGAGATTGCCTGTTCTTCCAGGTTCTTCGGCTCTCCGGTAATTTCCTTTTTCTGTTCTTCAATCTTTGCTTTTGCCTCATACGGTGTCACAACACCCCACATTTTATTGAATGTGTACATATTAAAAGGAAGCGAATATAACTCTCCTTTATAATTAGCCACCGGAGAATTTGTGAAACGGTTAAACTCAGCAAACTGCGTGATGTAATTCCATACTTTTTTATTATTCGTATGGAAAATATGTGCGCCATACTTATGTACATGAATTTTCTCCACTTCTTCCGTGTATACATTCCCTGCAATGTTCGGACGTTTGTCGATTACTAACACAGATTTTCCCGCTTTCTTAGCCTCATGTGCGAACACTGCTCCGTACAATCCGGAGCCTACTACCAAATAATCATATTTTTTCATATTCTATAACCTCTTCTTTAATAATATCTGCTATCCTGGTCAGTTTGATAAAAATATTCTATCATATTCTTTCTTTACCGAAAACCCAATATTTACTTTCCCACTTTATCACGTTACTAAAAGATTGCTTTTCTGTGTCAGACATATTATACTAATAAAATAATGAAATGAAACAATTGAGGTGATATTATGCATAAAGAATTTTTAATGGGAAATGCTGCCATTGCCCTCGGTGCAGTTGCCGCCGGAGTCAATGTTGTAGCAGGATATCCCGGCACACCTTCTACTGAAGTTCTCGAAAATGTGGCAAAGTACCGCCCCGACGATATCTATGTAGAATGGTCTGTCAACGAAAAAGCTGCAATGGAACTGGCCGCCGGTGCTGCATATGCCGGCGCAAGATCTATGGTAACGATGAAACAGGTTGGATTGAATGTCGCATCCGATCCGCTGATGAGTCTGGAATATGTCGGCATCAAAGGGGGAATGGTCATTCTCGTTGCAGATGATCCGGGTCCGATCTCTTCACAGACAGAACAGGACACCCGGCATTTTTCCCGGTTTTCCAAACTTCCTTGCTTCGATCCTTCTTCTGCCCAGGAGGCATATGAAATGATTCAGGAAGCATTCGAATATTCAGAAAAATATGGCACGCCGGTATTCTTACGTCCAACAACCAGAGTCTGTCATGGCTATGCCTCTGTCACGATAAAAGATGAAGAAGAATATATCCACCATCAGCCGGAAGGATTCATTAAAGATTCCAGACGCTGGGTTATCTTCCCACGTCTGTCTTTCATGAATCACCAGAAGATTGAAGCGCGTAACAGGGAACTGGCAGATGTCTTTTCTTCCTATGAAAAAAATCAGATTCTTCCGTCCTGTGAAACTTTTAAAGACTCAAAAAAAGGAATTGCTGCCGGAGGTATCAGTTATACATACGCAATGGAAACATTAAAAAATACCGGCATGGTAAAGATGTTAAAAGTTGCCACACCACATCCATTTCCGGAAAAACTTGCTGTAGAATTTCTGACCGGACTTGACGAAGTCCTTTGTCTGGAAGAACTGGATCCGGTGATCGAACGTGAACTGATCTACCTCTGTGGTAAATATCAGCTTCCTGTAAAAATACTTGGGAAATTGAGCGGCGACACTGCCTGTGCAGGCGAAAATACCCGCAACAGCGTATCTTCGTACATTAATGCATTTCTTGGATTACCGGAACCTGCCCAAAGCAGTCTTCCAGAGCCGCCGGAACTTCCGGTACGTCCGCCGGTACTTTGTGCCGGATGTCCGCACCGTGCTTCTTTCTACGCAGTAAAAAAAGCCATGAAGGGAAAGAAGACAATTTTCTGCGGAGATATCGGATGTTATACACTTGGCAATGCCATGCCTCTTGATATGGTTGATACCTGCCTGTGTATGGGAGCTGGTCTCAATATCGCCCAGGGTGTCGAAAAAGTAGAACCGGACACCACCTGCTTTGCTTTCGTTGGTGATTCTACCTTCTTTGCTTCTGCAATCACTGGTGTTGTCAATGCTGTTTACAATCAGGCGAATATGGTTCTGACCGTACTGGATAACTCTACCACAGCCATGACAGGACATCAGCCACATCCAGGAACCGGACGTACCGTCATGGGTGAAATTGTACAGAAAATCAACATTGAACAGGTTCTCCGCGGCATTGGCGTATCAGAGATTGAAACGGTAAATCCACTGGATCTGAATGCATCTGTAGCATGCGTTCAGAAAATGACAGAAAAATCCGGTGTAAAGGCTATTATTTTCAAATCACCTTGTATCGCAGTCACAAAGCCGGATACACCGCTTCATGTCGCTTCTGATAAATGTATCGGATGTAAGAAATGTATTAAAGAACTGGGATGTCCTGCCATTGTGCTCAATGACGGTAATGTATATATCGACAGTTCCATGTGTACCGGATGCGGACTCTGCAGTCAGGTCTGTCCGGTAACTGCTATTACAGGAGGTGAAGATCATGAGTAATCAGAAAAATGTCGTCCTCTGCGGCGTCGGTGGACAGGGAACCGTCCTCGCCTCCAAACTTCTCGCCGCGGCAGCAATGAGCAAAGAGATTCCCGTTATGAGTGCAGAAACCATCGGTATGGCACAACGCGGAGGAAGCGTATTCAGTCACCTCCGTATGGGCGAAGGCTTATATTCTCCGATGATCGAAACGGGTACCGCCGATCTCATCATTGGTTTTGAACCAGGAGAGACCGTCCGCATGCTTCCTTATCTGAAGACCGGCGGACACGTAATTGTAAGCACACGCGCCGTCAAACCAGTCACGGCAACTTTAAGCGGTTCCGATTATGATGCTCCTCAGATGCTTGATTATCTGAAGGCAAATGTTCCAAACCTCACTCTGGTAAATGCGGAGCAGGCATGCAGTGATATCGGATCCTCCAAGGTACTGAACATGGTACTTCTGGGAGCTGCCATCCGTACCGGTGTACTGGATTTTACAATTTCCGAAATAGAAAATATTATGAAACAGACATTGCCCGAAAAATTTCATGAAATGAACCTTAAGGCATTGAATTACGATATATAATAATCAGCTTTTCCGGCACAGATTGATCTACGCAGGAAAATACAACAAGAAAGATGAGGATATACATATGCAGATTTCTGAAACACAGATCGCACAAGTCAACAAACAGATCCAGGCTCTTCTGAACGCAGAAAGTTTCTATGGAAAGAAATTAGAAGAAGCCGGCGTTACCAGCATTCAGTCAGCCGAGGATTTCCAGAAACTTCCTTTCTCAGAGAAAAACGATCTGAGAAATGCCTATCCACTCGGACTGATGACCGCTCCCGAAGAAAAGATCGTAAGAATCCATTCTTCTTCCGGTACGACAGGTCTTCCAGTCATCATCCCTTATACACAGAAGGATGTTGACGACTGGGCCGTAATGTTTAAGCGCTGCTATGAAATGGCCGGCATGACGGATCTGGACCGCATTCAGATTACTCCGGGATACGGTCTCTGGACTGCCGGAATCGGATTCCAGGCAGGTGCCGAAAAACTGGGCAGCATGGTTATTCCAATGGGACCCGGCAACACTGATAAACAGTTACAGATGATGATCGATATGAAGACAACCGTCCTTGGTTCCACTTCTTCTTACGCTCTGCTTCTTGCAGAAGAGATTGAGAAACGAGGCATCAAAGACAAAATTCACCTTAAGAAAGGAATCATCGGCTCCGAGCGCTGGGGCGAAAAGATGCGAAAACGTATTATCAATGAGCTTGGCATTGAAATCTATGATATCTATGGACTGACCGAAATCTACGGACCGGGTATTGGTATCAGCTGCTCACATGACTGCGGCATGCACTACTGGGATGATTATATTTATATCGAGATTATCGATCCTGTGACCGGAGAAGTACTGCCGGACGGAGAACTCGGAGAGATCGTTATCACAACACTGGTAAAAGAAGGAGCCCCTCTTATCCGTTACCGTACACATGACCTTTCCCGTATCATTCCGGGCGACTGCCCTTGCGGAAGTAAATTCCCACGTCTTGATACGATTATGGGCCGTACCGATGACATGATGAAGATCAAAGGTGTCAATGTATTCCCTGCACAGATTGAAGAAATTTTAAAAGAATTTCCGGAGGTATCCAGTGAATACCAGATCCGTATCTCTCATCTGGACGGAAAAGACACTATGCGTATCTATGTTGAGACAAACGGTACCGTTGACTTTCTGGATCTTGCAAATCGGATTGCTTCTACCGTTAAGAGCCGTATCGGATTCACCCCTCTGGTCAAGGTTGTTGAGATTGGATTATTACCTAGAAGTGAGAAGAAGACAAAACGTGTCATTGACGAACGCTACGAATAAAATATCGCAGCTGTTATAACATAAACTAGTGCTGTAAGGAATGAACAGCCTTACAGCACCAGTTTTATTACTCTATCCCCAGACATGAACGTTCTTCTCTCCCATCTGTAAACTCCGCTATCTACAGTCCCAGTTCATCAGAGATCGCACACATTTCTTCCAGTCCGATATCGATCAGATCTTCCAGCATCAATCCCGTAAACTCTATACTTTCCATGTAATCACGATTCGCTCCTTTAGCAAATCTTGCTTCATTAAATCGTTTTAATACAGATTTGCGTTTTACACTTGCGATCTTTTTATCCGGATAGATCTGTGCAACAGCCTTTAAGAATCCACTCATCGGATCTGCTGCGAGAAGTGCATACTGGATCTTCGTCTTTGCCTTTACCCCGCTTTTCGGATTATGCGCACAGATGGCTCCGAAAAGTACTGGATCATCGATTCCTTCTTTCTTCAAAATCTCTACAGATGTTGGTCCATGCACACTCAGATCATGCTGCCAGTCACACTGTTCCTCATCCAGATCATGCAGAAGTCCTGCAATTCCCCAGTATTCCACTTCATCCGGTGCAAGCCGTTTGGCAAGTCCCTTCATGATTGCCTCCACTGCCAGCGAATGTGTCAGATAATGTTCACCTTTCATATATTTACTTAAGATTGTATATGCTTCATCTCTCGTCATTTTGATTCCCTCCTACAAAAAGAACAGTAAAACTTCTTTCAGTTCTACTGCTCTTCATTTACATTGTCTCTAATTTATTTTCTATCTTCTGTGCAATCCGCTATATTCTAACAACATGCATCTTCCGGTTTTCTACTCTTCAGGTACAATGATCAGATCTTTTGTAAAGTCATTCAGTACTTCGCATCCATCTTCTGTAATGATTACAAGATCTTCGATACGAACACCGATGTTCTCATCTGGGAGATAGATTCCCGGCTCTACTGAGAAGCACTGTCCAACCTTGATGATATCTGTATTAACAGATGATACATCACCGAATTCGTGATCTTCCAGTCCGATGGAATGTCCTGTTCTGTGTGTGAAATACTCGCCAAATCCTTTTTCCTCGATGTAATTTCTTGCAGCAAGGTCAACATCGCACATTCTGTTTCCTGGTTTTGCAGCTTCGATACCACGTCTGTTTGCTTCCACTACGATATCATAGATTTCTTTTGCACGGTCAGATACTTCACCGATAAATACAGTTCTTGTCATATCTGATGCATAGTTATCTTTGAATCCACCGATATCAAGGATTACGCAGTCTCCGCGTTTTCCTTTAGAATCATCTGTTACGTGATGTGGATCTGCAGCACCATGTCCATATGCTGTGATTGGATCAAATGATACATCTTCACATCCGATTTCTTTGTAAATTTCACGCATCTTTGTATTTAATTCTTTCTCAGTTAATCCTTTTGCTACCCATGGAATGATTTTTTCCATAGCAATATCATTTAACTTAGAAGATTTTCTCATGAGATCTTTTTCTTTCTCATCTTTTACCATACGGATATAGTCGATGATCGGAGATCCGTTCACGAATTTGCTTCCTCCGCCCAACTCCTGCAGACGAATAAGGAATTTTGAAGGCCATGTCTTGTCGATTCCCATTGTTTTGTCTTTGTCTACATATCTGCTTAAGATCTCTACTCCGTCTTCGATGTCATCATAATAGATCAGATCTACACCAAGATCTGATTCCTGTGGGAATAATTTGTTGATTACCATTTTGTGGTTTCCGTTCACATTCAGATACAGCGCCAGAAGTCTTTCTCCCGGGAAGATCCATTTTCCTGTCAGATAGAAGATCGCAACCGGGTCAGAAACGATCATCTGTGGAACTTCATGCTCCTCCATTGATTTTAATACTCTTGTAAGTTTACCTTGATCCATAATAATACCTCAACCTTTCTTAAATGTTGACAGAATCTGTTACTTTTTTCGCCGATTCTCACTGACAATTATTATAGACTTTCTGAATATAAAAGTCAATTTATATATGTAAATAACGGTAAAAGCTATCAATATCTTCAAATCATCGAATTATCTGTCACTAACAGTTTTTTTCAACATATATGTGCAACAAAAAAAGAAAGCATCCACACTTTTCAGTGCAGACACTTTCTTTATATAGACTATATTTTATTCTTCATCTTCAGATACAGTAACAGTCTCTTCTGCAATATCTTCTACAGCGTCTTCTGTCCCTTCATCAAGAGTGATCTCCTGATTCAGCTCTTCTGCATCTCCGAATTCAAAATCAAAATCATCTTCAAAGTCCAGTTCGTCTTCCATTTCCATCTCTGTGTTCAGCTTGATGTCACGATACTTTCTCATACCTGTTCCGGCAGGGATATGTTTACCGATGATAACGTTCTCTTTCAGACCTATCAGCGGATCGACTTTACCCTTGATAGCAGCTTCTGTCAGGACTTTTGTTGTCTCCTGGAATGAAGCGGCTGACAGGAATGAATTTGTAGCAAGGGAAGCTTTTGTAATACCCATGATGATCTGCTCACCAGTTGCAGGTTCTTTACCTTCTGCTTCCAGAGCTTCGTTTACATCCTCAAACTCAAGTCTGTCAACATTTGTTCCCGGAAGGAATTCTGTGTCTCCGGACTCTTCAATACGGATCTTCTTCAGCATCTGACGAACGATAACCTCGATATGCTTATCGTTGATTTCTACACCTTGCAGACGGTATACTCTCTGAACTTCCTGGATCATGTAATCCTGTACGGCACGAAGTCCCTTAATTCTCAGGATATCATGCGGGTTTACACTACCTTCTGTCAGTTCGTCACCGGCTTCCAGTTCAGCTCCGTCAGCTACTTTTATACGTGATCCGTAAGGAATCAGATATGCTTTTGATTCGCCTGTTTCTCTATTTGTAACGATGATCTCACGTTTCTTCTTCGTATCATTTAAGTTAGCAGTTCCTGCGATCTCAGTGATGATTGCAAGTCCCTTAGGCTTTCTTGCCTCGAAAAGCTCTTCGACACGAGGAAGACCCTGTGTAATATCTCCACCGGCTACACCACCACTATGGAATGTTCTCATAGTAAGCTGTGTACCAGGTTCTCCGATTGACTGTGCAGCGATGATTCCGACAGCTTCACCAACCTGTACCGGCTCACCTGTTGCCATATTGGCTCCATAACATTTTGCACATACACCGCGATGCGAACGGCATGTAAGGATTGTACGGATCTTAATCTGTGTCAGTGGCTCACCCTTTTCATCAACACCCTTCTTGCAGATAAGTTCTGCACGTTTTGGTGTTACCATGTGATTTGCCTTCACAAGAATGTTTCCATCTTTATCTACGATGTTCTCACAGATATAACGTCCTGTGATACGATCCTGTAAGCTTTCGATAACTTCGTTTCCATCCATGAATGCTTTTACATACATTCCAGGGATTGGTGCTCCCGGTTTTGCACAGTCTACTTCGTGGATGATCAGTTCTTGTGATACATCTACCAGACGTCTTGTCAGGTATCCGGAATCGGCTGTACGAAGAGCGGTATCGGACATACCTTTACGGGCTCCATGTGCAGACATGAAGTATTCCAGTACGTCAAGACCTTCACGGAAGTTTGACTTGATTGGCAGCTCAATCGTATGACCTGTTGTATCAGCCATCAATCCACGCATACCAGCAAGCTGTTTGATCTGTTTGTCAGATCCACGGGCTCCGGAATCAGCCATCATGAAGATGTTGTTATATTTATCAAGACCGTCAAGCAGTGCCTTTGTAAGGGCGTCATCAGTTGCTTTCCATGTCTCTACGACTTCTTTATATCTTTCTTCTTCTGTGATGAGACCACGCTTGAAGTTCTTTGTGATCTTATCTACAGTATCCTGAGCATTCTTGATCATCTCCGGTTTCTGCGGAGGTACCGTCATGTCAGAAATAGATACGGTCATGGCAGCTCTTGTTGAAAGCTTGTAACCCATAGCCTTTACATGGTCAAGGACTTCTGCTGTTGCAGTAGCTCCATGTGTGTTGATAACTTTCTCAAGGATCTGTTTCAGCTGTTTCTTACCTACGTGGAAATCAACTTCCAGAAGCAGTTCGTTTCCTTCTACTTCACGGTCTACAAATCCAAGATCCTGCGGAATGATCTCATTGAACATGAAACGTCCGACTGTAGATTCTACAGTTCCTGTCTTCACTGTTCCGTCTGCCATCTTCTTAGATACACGTACTTTTACACGTGAGTGAAGTGTTACGGCAGCATTCTCATAAGCAAGCAGCGCTTCGTTAAAGCTCTTGAAGATCATGCCTTCTCCCTTGGCACCAGGACGCTCCTGAGTCAGATAGTAGATACCAAGTACCATATCCTGTGAAGGAACGGCTACCGGACCACCATCAGATGGCTTCAGTAAGTTGTTTGGTGACAGAAGTAAGAAACGGCACTCTGCCTGTGCTTCTACGGAAAGTGGAAGATGGACAGCCATCTGGTCTCCGTCGAAGTCGGCATTGAACGCTGTACAAACCAGTGGATGAAGCTTGATAGCCTTACCTTCTACAAGGATTGGCTCGAATGCCTGAATACCAAGTCTGTGCAGTGTAGGAGCACGGTTCAGCATAACCGGATGCTCTTTGATTACTTCTTCCAGAACGTCCCATACTTCCGGCTGAAGTCTTTCTACCATCTTCTTAGCATTTTTAATATTGTGTGCTGTTCCGTTCTGAACCAGTTCCTTCATAACGAATGGTTTGAACAGCTCGATTGCCATTTCTTTTGGCAGACCACACTGGTAGATCTTAAGTTCCGGTCCTACGACGATAACGGAACGTCCAGAGTAGTCAACACGCTTACCAAGCAGGTTCTGACGGAA
>CAKRAT010000050.1 GCA_934295165.1 uncultured Dorea sp.
GAAAAGGGGAAGTTTGATGAAAAGACGGTGGAGAGATTAAAACGTATGACATGGTTGTATGAACGTCTTCCGGAAAAGATGAAAAAGAAAATATGCTAAGGATATTCAGCTGGATTAGTGTTAATTAAGGCGGTTTCAGGAGAAAGATCTGGATTATGGCAGGTAATTTCTTTCATTGAAACCAGATTAATAAAAGAAATAACATGGATATTATATTGTTTTGCAATTACAGCGGGTAAATTGGTGGCGGAGTCAACAAAAATTTGAAACATATATAGTTTAATCCTTTCTGTATTTAAAGGGAGATTACAATGCCGTAGCACTGTGCATCTCCCTTATAGACTGATTTTTCTGTTGTATTGGAAAAACCCCCACTTGCAAAATCCCCCCACACCCTGTATCATTTCAAAAGGAACAAAACGAAATAACAAGGAGTGGGTTTCATTGACAAAAGTCAGGAAAAAGCCAAAGAAAAATATAACGAAAAACATAACGAAAAAATCATTCATACAAAATACACCGAACATCGCAGAAAAACTGGACACCGGGATGGTAGCATTCTTAGACACAGAATTCCTGACATCTCAGGTAAAAGGTGGACCGCCGGCGAAGCTTGTATCGGTCGGGTGTGTAATCTGCGGGAAGAATTTTGAAGAAGTGACAAGATTTCATTCCTACATTTATGCAGAGGATAAGCTGCATGACCGGTTTCAGGAGATGACCGGGATTGAGGAAGAAGATCTCTTAAGTGCACCGGACTATGAACTGGTGATGGAAGAAGTCGCAGAGCAGCTGGAAGCGTGGGAAGTATCAAGGGTCTATGTGTGGGGACCGGATAAGTACGTGATACAGAGAGATCTCATGGAATACCGCAAGGACGCATCGAAACGGACCAAAAAGATCGTGAACCGTATTCTGCGCATGATCAAAGATATAGAAGACATTTATTCGGCGAAGCTGGGTCTTCAAAGTGCCGGGATCGGAAGCTTGAAGATTCTTTGTGGACTGGGAACGGAAGTCAGCCATAATGCGCTGGATGATGCAGTGGATCTGAAGAACATCATTAAGCACATTGATCTGGAAGGATGTTCGGAGCATATGCTGCAGATCATGAAAAAGTATACGGCTGAGAAGGAAGTGTACTACAGACAGCGCAGATTCCGTGAAAAATGGGAAGATGTATCAGAAGGAATTCAGGAAAAGACGCTTGGTCTGCTGAAAGAGCTTGGAAAAGTGGATACGGTAGAGGCAAGAGCGCTCCGGGATGATCTTTTGGTGATGTGTACTGGGGAAGCGATAGCTTTTCCAACATTGGAAGAATTTATCCGGAAAGAAGAAAAAGAATAGAGTATTACAAACTCTAATAGTAAAATAATACAAAATAATACTTGGACAATGATTAAATTTTAGAAATAGTGTAAAATCGCAGCAACTAATTCGTGATAAAAACGATAAATCAACAAAATTAACAGACAATTTTAAGTAAAATTGCAGATTGACGGAAATCGGTAAAGCGGTTAGAATAATCACAAGTTCATAAAGAACAAGACAGACAAAGGCGTCGCGGTTGATAAACCTGCGTCGCCTTTTTGTATAGCAAGATTCTAATTCATCCCGGGTATATTTAGAAAGTCTGTCAGACGGAAATGCAAGGGCGCATTACAAAATCATTTGTAATGCGCCCTTACATTTTCAGTTATCAAAGGATCCAAAGAAAACTGTATTATAGCAGATTTCACAGATGGAACAGTAAGGAGGACCACAATTATGAAAAAGAAATTAGTAGCAGTTATGATGTGTGTGACAATGGTGGCAATGCTTGGCGTAGGATGCGGAAGCAAATCAAGTGATGATTCTTCATCAAAGTCTGAGACAAAGAAAACTCTGACAGAAGACGATATCAAAGACAGCATGAAAGGTGTAAAACTGAAAGTCGGAACAAGCGGACTCTTCGGACCATTTTCTTACTACGATGAAGACGGAAAGACATTGATCGGATATGATCTGGATCTCATCAGTGATCTTCAGGATCTGCTCGGATTCGAGATCGACGGAGGAGTGCAGGCGATGGATTATTCAGCACTGACGACTTCACTTTCAGAAAGCAAACTGGATATGGGAGCTGCAGCACTTTGTGCAACAGATGAAAGAA
This sequence comes from uncultured Dorea sp., assembly GCA_934295165.1. Taxonomy (GTDB): domain Bacteria; phylum Bacillota; class Clostridia; order Lachnospirales; family Lachnospiraceae; genus Dorea_A. Next base: position 2,153 of record CAKRAT010000050.1, read on the forward strand.
AAGAAGTTATGAACTTTACAGATGTATATTGTGATTCCGGTCAGGTCGTTATGGTAAATAAGACAAATGATGAAGGAATCAAGAGTGTTGATGACCTGAAGGGCAAGAAAGTAGCCGTAGAAAAAGGAACCGCATCCCATACATATGCATCTAAGAACCTTTCAGATTCAGAACTGGAAGTGCATGATACGATCACAACCGCATACGAGTCCCTGGAACAGAAGAAAGTCGATGCAGTCATCCAGGACGGACCTGGGGCCAACTTCTACATTAAGACAACACCGGACAGTAACCTTGAAGTTGTCGGTGATGAATTCAATCAGGGCCAGGCTCCATACTGTGTGGCAGTTTCAAAAGAATGTAAATATTATGACGAGATTAACGCAGCAGTCAAAGTTCTGATTAAAAACGGCACTACCGATGAGTTATACGCAAAGTGGTGTGAATAAGAAGACAAGAACAAAATAAATCAGATTGGAAGAGATAGTATATGGATATGAAATTTTTGGATGTTTTACTCCCGATGATGTTCGACGGGTTAAAACTAACGGTATTGATCGCTGTAGTAGGTATCGGGATAGGTTTCCTGATCGGAAGTCTCTGCGGATACCTGCTACAGTCAAAGTATAAAATAGGAAAGGCAATCGCTGAGGTTTACATCTGGATTATCAGAGCAACACCGCTTATGGTGCAGGCACTTTACGGATACTTCGTTATCCCGAAACTGATCGGAGTGGATATCAGCAGTACGATCGTCGGAATCGGAGTTATCGCATTGAACTCTGGAGCATTCATTTCTGAGATCGTCAAAGGAGCGTTGATGGGAATCGACCCGGGACAGAAGGAAGCGGGTGCATCACTTGGACTTACCAGTTCGCAGACGATGATCCACCTGATCATCCCGCCGGCATTCAAGTCCGCATTACCGGCACTCTTTAACCAGTTCATTACATCCGTAAAAGACACGGCATTATTATCAGCCATTGCGGTAAATGAGATCACACATCAGGCACAGGCATATGCAGCATTAAGCTTCAAGGCAATTCCTACATATACCGCCCTGGCAGTGTTCTACTTGATAATACTTTCTATATTGATAATTGTTCAGAAACAGATTGAAAGAAAAATGAGGTGATTGATATGATTAAAATTAGCCATTTATCAAAGAAATTCGGAAACCTGGAAGTATTAAAAGATATCAACCTGGATATCGAAGAAGGAGAAGTTGTATGTATCATCGGACCATCCGGTTCCGGAAAGAGTACATTCCTCAGATGCATCAACCAGCTGGAGAGCCCATCCGGAGGAATCGTAGAATACGAAGGAAAGAACCTGTTAGATAAGAAGTGCGACATCCGTAAGTTCCGTGAAGAGGTTGGTATGGTATTCCAGAGATTCAATCTGTTTCCATTAAAGACGGTTGCGGAAAATGTCATGATGGCGCCGGTTCTTACAAAGCATATGAATAAAGAAGAAGCGCATGAAAAAGCTCTGGAACTTTTGGATAAAGTAGGTTTGAAAGACAAAGCAGATGTATATCCAGGCACACTTTCCGGAGGACAGCAGCAGAGAGTTGCCATAGCAAGAGCACTTGCAATGGAACCAAAGGCACTTCTTTTCGATGAACCGACATCCGCACTGGATCCGGAACTGGTAGGAGATGTACTGGATGTTATGAAATCCCTGGCAAAAGAGGGAATGACGATGATCGTTGTGACACATGAGATGGGATTCGCCCGTGATGTGGCAGACAGAGTTATCTTCATGGCAGACGGATATGTAGTAGAAGAAGGAAAACCGGAGCGTATCTTTACCGCACCGAAAGAGAGAAGAACACAGACCTTCCTGTCACGTATCCTTCCGGCGACTGCATAATGCAATCAATATAAAATCAAAAAAATATTCAGTAGATCAATCAGAAAACAACAAGACGTTTCGCTAAAAATATTGATATACTATCCTTTGGAAGGGGCAGGCATAGTCTGTCCCTTTTCCGTACCAAAGTATGCAAGAGAAGCTGCCAGTGGCAGGTTCTGTAGATATCAAAGTATGCAAGAAAAACTGCCGGTTACAGGTGCTGCAAATCAGAAGACACCTCTTTCACCAACTGAAAAAATGCTTTCATCTCCCGGGTCAGAAGCTTGTCTTTGTGATACACGATCTGCCGCCAGATATGCATATCGAAATCCTGAACCGCGATAGGTGTCAGCATGCCTCGTGCAATCTGTTCCTGCACAGTAAACTGAGGAACAAATGATAAAAATTCATTTTTCAACAGAAGCTGAATGATAAAATCCGTACTACTGGATTCCACCCGTGGATGGATCTCCTGACCATATGCGGCGAGATACTGGTCCAGAATAAAACGGTAACTTGCATCCTTTTCCGTCAGTATAAATGGTTCTTTTATAATTTCATTCAGCGTCAAAGGTCCTTTTTTGGTACACGGGTGATCCTGACTTCCAACGAAAATAATATTTTCCGGCTCTTCTAAGATCTTGACCCACTTTGGATCATACATACGCTTATCCATGAAATATACGAGATCGACACGGGATTTGTTCATCATATCGAGAAGTGCTTCCGGTGAATCTGTGATGATACTGATCTCGACCATTGGATGAAGCTGATGATATCTGGACAGAATGTCAGGCAGGATCGATGCACAGATCGACTCAATCGTTCCGATCCGAAGGGTTCCGTTCAGATCCTGGGAACCGGAGAGGACATCTTTTACTTCTTCAATTTCATTTGTTATATGCAGTGCATACTGATAAAATATTTTCCCCTGATGCGTAAGAGAGATGTGTTTGCCGATCCGGTCAAAAAGCCGGGTATCTAATTCGGATTCCAGCTGTTTAATCTGGATACTGACAGCAGCCTGTGTGTAACCAAGGACATCGGCAGCTTTTGAAAAACTTTCCTGATTCGCAACATGTATAAATGTATTAATTTCACGAAAATCCATAATCGCTCCATTCCACGGCGGAATTTGGCAGTATTTCGCCGCTGTTTTCATAAAATATTTTTAATCATTTCATAAAAAAGTTAAATTTTACAAATCCTTCATTTGATGATACAGTGACTAAGTGAGAAAAACAAGTCAAAAACATATTTTCCGAAAAAAATATTTTTATAGATTGAAGAAAGGAATGCAAAAGAGGGATGGAGAAGACGAATCTAAAATATAACGCATACGTACAGATTTTAAAAGAAGAATTACATCCTGCAATGGGATGTACGGAACCAATCGCACTGGCTTATGCGGCTGCGGTTGCCAGAAGAGAGTTAGGATGTCTGCCGGATCGCGTTGCAATCGGGGCAAGCGGAAGTATTATCAAAAATGTAAAGTCAGTCATCGTTCCGAACACTAATCATCTGAAAGGAATACCGGCAGCGGCATCTGCAGGTATCGTGGCAGGAGATCCGGATAAGGAACTGGAAGTAATTGCAGAGGCAAACGGGGAAGATGCCGTAAAGATCAAAGAATTCATGGAAAATACACCGATTACGGTAGAACATCTGGATCAGGGCATCACATTTGACATTGTGATTACGTTATATCACGGAGATGATTATGCAAAAGTAAGAATTGCAAATTATCATACGAATATTGTATTGATCGAGCATAATGGGGAAGTTGTAAAAGAATCAGAAGTCAGGGGAGAAGAAGAGGAAGGTCTTACAGACAGAACTCTTTTAAATATGAAAGATATCTGGGATTTTATCAATACCGTAGATGTAGACGATATTAAAGAAGTTCTCGACAGACAGATGGAGTACAACTATACAATCGCGAAAGAGGGAATCCGCGGTGATTATGGTGCCAACATCGGAAAAGTACTTCTTGATATGGATGAAAATAATGTCAAGACCAGAGCAAAAGCGATGGCAGCAGCCGGATCTGATGCACGTATGAACGGATGCGAACTGCCGGTTGTGATCAATTCTGGAAGTGGTAACCAGGGAATTACCGTATCTGTACCGGTCATGGTATATGCAGAAGAATTAAAAGTGGAAGAAGAAAAACTCTACCGTGCGCTTGCACTTTCCAACCTGACAGCAATTCATGAGAAGACACCGATTGGCCGTCTGTCAGCATACTGTGGGGCAGTCAATGCGGGAGCAGGAGCAGGAGCAGGTATCGCTTACCTTTGCGGCGGCGGATATGAAGAAGTGATCCACACAGTTGTCAATGCGCTGGCAATTGTATCAGGTATTGTCTGTGACGGTGCAAAAGCATCCTGTGCGGCGAAGATCGCATCTGCAGTAGATGCCGGTATTCTTGGATATAATATGTATATCCGTGGTCAGGAATTCTATGGAGGGGATGGAATCGTGACAAAAGGTGTAGAAGCAACACTGAGAAATGTCGGACGTCTCGGAAAAGAAGGTATGCGCGAGACGAATGAAGAAATCATTAAAATGATGATCGAAGATTAAAAAAGAAATCGGTGGAGTATACGCAGGAAAGAATCCGGTGGAAGTATTCTTCGTAATGACAGTATCAAAAGTCCTTTACGGAACACTTCCGACATTACCAAATATGATTTTGTTCTGCGTGTTCTTAGGAGTATTCGCAATCGGAGCACCTGGAGTACATGGAGGAACTGTTATGGCATCCTTAGGACTGATTACAGGGGTACTCGGATTCGACGAGACAGGAACAGCGCTGATGCTTACAATCTTCGCGCTTCAGGACAGCTTTGGAACAGCCTGCAACGAAACAGGTGACGGAGCCCTGACACTGATCTTAACAGGATTTGCAGAAAAACACGGAATCAAAAAACAGACACAGACTGTAGAATTATAGAATGGTAAAAAACGGGCGGGTCATAGCGACCTGCCTGATTTTTATTTAAATCGCCATGCGTACGAAAGGAACTGTAAGTGGCGGTCTGTAGATTATCTCATTAAATGTTGGAGTTAAGTGGAAAATCGGTCTCACATTTGGTATATTAATAGAAAGATATAATTTTAGGGAAATATCCTATAATATTACAAAATAACGGGAGGAAAAACTCAGGTGAGTTTACTAAATGATAGGGATATGCGGGAATTCCTGCGCGTATCAAGAACCGGGTTCTGGGAGATTCAGGTAAGGGACGGAGAAGAGCCCCGGTTTTTTGCAGATACCGTAATGAATGAACTGCTGGGAACGGAGGAATCGCTGACTCCGAAAGAAAGATTTGTATTTCACAGGGCACACGTCCATGAAGATGATATGGAGATATTCCTGGAGTATTCGGACAAGTTGTCAGAAGAACGTACAGAAGTTGTATACCGCTATATACATCCTAATCAGGGAGAAATGTATGTGCGCTGTGGTGGAAAGCGGGTAGAGTCCGCTGGAGATTGTATCCGTATTATCGGATTCCATCAGGATATCTCAGATACGATCCGTATTGAAAAAGACAAGCAGGCAGAGTGGTGTCTGGCAGAACAGAATCAGACTCTTAAGAGAGAACATGTCCAGCAGCAGGATTATTATAAAAAACTGTTGGATGTACAGAATTGTGGGTTGATGGCATACACTCTTCCGGGCCATAAGATTCTGCATATGAATGCTGAAGCTTTGCGGATGTATGGTTATGAGACGATTGCAGAAGTACAGGCGAATCTTGGAAAGATAATAGCAGGATTTTATTATCCAAATCCTGATACGATCAAGAAATTAAAGAATTTGCGGGATATGAACGGCGTAGTAGATTATGAATTTGTCATTAATCATGGAACGGAAAAAGAATGTCATGCTCTTGCAAAGACAAAAAGATCACTTTCTCCGACAGGAGAGAATATGGTAGTGACAACATTTCTGGATCTGTCAGATATGATTATGCTGCAGAATACATTGAAAAGAGCGGAAGAGGGGAGCCGGGCGAAATCAGCATTTCTCTTTAATATGTCACATGATCTGCGTACACCAATGAATGCGATCACCGGGTATGCAGACTTGATGGAGCGGCACTGGGGAGAAGAAAAGGAAACAATAGAATATCTTCAAAAATTAAAATCTGCAAGTAAATTTTTACTTTCCCTGATCAACAATGTACTTGAGATGGCAAGGATTGAAAGTGGAAAAGAAATCCTGAATGAGTCGCCATGCAATATTTACAAGATGAACGAGATTCTGGATACGATCATGGAAGCCTCGATACAGGAAAAGCATCTGACATTTACATGTTCGGTAAATGTTATACATGAAGATATTATATGCGACCAGTTGAAGATTAACGAGATATTTTTGAATATATTTGGCAATGCGGTAAAATATACACCGGATGGAGGATATATTCATGTAGAAGTGGAAGAACTTTCATCGGGAAAAGAAGGATATGGAATTTACAGAACATCGGTAACAGACAGCGGGATTGGTATAGGAGAGGAATATATCCCACATCTGTTTGAGCCATTTTCGAGAGAACATACATCCTCGGAAACAGGAATTATCGGAACCGGTTTGGGACTTCCAATTGTGAAGACGCTGGTAGAGATGATGGACGGGCAGATTGAAGTAGAGAGTGAACTGGGAAAAGGAACTAAGTTTTACGTTTCCATTCCGCATAAATTTGCAGAGGAAGAGCAGATACTTATGCCGGATGAAATGGTTGATGATATAGAGATGGAAAAACTAGAAGGCAGAAAGATCCTGCTGGCAGAGGATAATGAATTAAATGCGGAGATAGCCGTAACAATCCTGAATGATGCAGGGATGTCGGTAGAGACGGAAAAGATCCGGGCATGGAGAGATGAACGGTCACAGATACCAATCGTTGCAATGACGGCAAATGCATTTGAAGAAGACAAAAGGGCTGCATTTGCAGCCGGGATGAACGGACATGTCGTCAAACCGATAGAAATCACAAAATTAATGCGGATATTATCAGAGATTATAAAATAAGAGATACAGGCGGAGAAAATGAGAAAAGAACAAATGAAGATGGCTGTGGAGGAGATGATTACTATAGAGACAAGAAATCCGGCGCAGGAAAATCTTGCGGAAAGACTGGACCGGAAGGAAACGGTAAGGGGAACAGCGCTCACGATTATGGGAGGTTTTCTGTGGGGGATTGCCGGAGTATTTGGAAAGTATACATTTGAATACAAAGGGGTGACCGCAACATGGATTGTGAATGTGCGTCTGATCATTGCCGGGATTATCCTGCTGATCCGGGCATATATGGTACAGAAAGATGGAATCTTCCGTATCTGGAAAAATAAAAAGCATGTGATAAGGATGCTGGTATACGGTGTGATTGGTATTGCCGGATGTCAGATGACATATTATCTGGCAGTAGAAGATTCTAATGCGGGGATTGCAACTGTGCTGCAGTATACGGCACCGGTTATGATCATGGTATTTCTTGCATTTAAGAACTGGAAACTGCCGGGAAAAAATGAGATTCTTGCACTGATCCTTGCATTTGGAGGAACAGTACTTCTGGCAACACACGGTAATCTGACGCAGTTGAGCGTATCAAAGACAACGTTGATATTCGGATTGTCGTCGGCGGTTGCAACGGTATTCTATAATCTGGTTCCGGGAAATTTGATGGATGTGTATGGAACATTTTCGATGGTCGGCTGGGGTATGCTGATCAGTGGAATCGGACTGACACCATTTGTGCGTCCGTGGACTCTGGTTGGAGATATTACCTGGGACTGGCAGTGCATCGGCTGTATTATAGTTGTAATCATATTTGGTACGGTAATGTCTTTTAGCTGTTATATGGAAGGTGTCCGGCTGATCGGCGGATCCAAAGCCAGTCTGCTTGCATCGGTAGAACCGTTGACGGCAACGGCAATGTCGGTAATCTTCATGCATGTGGCTTTTTCGGGAATGGATCTGGCCGGATTTGTCGGAATCATTGCCGGGGTGATTATATTGTCACTGCCGAAGAAGAAAAAGTGATATAAAAGAATAATATGAGGTCCTGCCGGGAAAGGTAATACTCCCTGCGGGACTTTTTTTATTTGATGCATTGCTATGATAAAGAAAAATGTTTTAAAATTAACGGCTGGAAATAATGTATAAATGCATAAATATTAATAATATGATGTATAAATAAGAAAAAATAAACAAAAAATGCAAAAATATCCATCTATAATTGCATCTATTTATTGATTTTTTTGTATAATCGTGATAAAATTAACAAATCAAAAGGAATACGGAGGGTATAATATGTTAAACGGTTTAAACAACGTTGTTAACTTCCTGAATGGCTACATCTGGGGCGTTGGAATGCTGGTACTGATCGTAGGAAGTGGATTATATTTTACGATCAGACTGCACGGTTTCCAGTTTGTACATTTCAAGGACATGTGGAGCAGAATCATTGATAAGCAGGATTCTGACTCGGGAATTTCAGCATTCGGTTCATTCTGTACGACCATGGCAATGCGTGTTGGTACAGGTAACGTAGCCGGAGTTGCGGTAGCAATCTACATGGGAGGTCCGGGAGCACTGTTCTGGATGATCCTTGCAGGTATGACGAACTCAGCAGTATGTTTCTCAGAGTGTACACTGTCAGTTCTTTATAAGACAAGAATCGACGGACAGTACCGGGGCGGTGGAGCTTACTGTGCAGAGAGAGGACTTGGATGGAAGAAATATGGTGCATTCATGGCCCTGATCCTGATGATCGGAACTTCCGTATTCATGCCGGCAGCAGCTACATATACAATCTGTGACGGATTCCACAATGCGATCAAGATTCCAATGTGGGTAAGTGCATTGATCATCGCTCTGATCCTCGCAGTTGTAGTTATCGGTGGTGTTAAACGTATCAGTGCAATCGCATCTATGATTGTACCATTCATGGTAACAGTATATCTGATCGCAGCAGTTGTAATTATTGTTATGAACATTACAGCAGTACCTGCACTGATCAAAACAGTTGTAACAGCAGCATTTGGAAAGAATGCAATCTTCGGTGGAACAATCGGTGTCATCATCCAGCAGGGTGTTAAGAGAGGTACTTTCTCAAGTGCATCTGGTATGGGTGAGGCTTCTCCTACAGCCGCAGCAGCAGAGACAAGTCATCCAGTAAAACAGGGTATGGCAAATGCAGCAGGTGTATGGCTTGACACAGTTATCATCTGTACAGCATCAGGACTTATGATCCTGTTAACAGACTGCTTCAACACAGCAAATGGATACGTTGGAAGCGGTTCTGCAGAACTTCCTGCACTCGCAGCAGCAGGAACAAACGGAGTTATCTTCGTACAGTTAGCATGTAAGACAGTTATGGGCAAGATTGCTCCTACATTCATCGCAATCATGCTTGCACTGTTCTCATTCACCTGTCTGATCAGTTACTACTACGAAGCAGAGACAGCAGCTATGTATCTGTTCCAGGGTGAATCTAAAGCAAAAGCACGTAAGATTGTTACATGGATTATGAGAATCGGTATGCCGGTCCTGATCTTCATCTGGGGTAACCTGGAATCAGATATCGCATGGAACTTATCAGACCTGGCACTTGGAAGCTGTACATGGGTAAATATGCTTGTTGTTCTTCTGTTATCACCAAAGGTAATCGCACTTTACAAAGACTATGAAGAACAGATGAAAGCAAAGAAAGATCCATACTACAATCCGGACAAACTTACATGGGACGGTGTAGACACAGAGATGTGGAAAGATATCAATAAGAAATATATTGAGAATGATAAATAAATCTTAAAAAAGAACCCCCGGGGAGATGTTTTCCCGGGGGTTTTTGCTATTTGATTTATTATCTTGGCTTACCCCGGTCCATGAGAAAGACTTGGTGTTTTGTTTGTTGCTGGATGTCACGATGCAGATGTTCTAAGACAGTCCGCCTTCCCTAAGGGCGAAAGACACTCCGCTCAAACTCGGCGTGTGCCTCAAACAGTTCGCTCAGTGTCTTTAACGGGAAGTCGAACTATCTAAGAACATCTACACATCGCGCCAAAATACGCATCAAACAAAACACCAAGTCTTTCTCATGTCGTGATTGGCCAATGATAATAAATTTAACAGCGAATTATTTATCATAATCCTCCGAACAAACGCTGATCCCCATTCCATATCCCTTAGGTCCGATATGACATCCTACACTGAATGAAAGTGGGTCATAGTATACATAAGAATTCGGGAATGCTTCTACAAGCATCTGTTTCCATTCTGCGGCTTCTTCCCCGGTGAGGTTAGAACCAGCAGCACCTACCAGGATATGCTTGTCATCTGTATCTTTAAAACGTGTTTCACGGTCGTTCTTCAATGCTTCGACCATCTTCTGCTTGCACTTCTTCATGCCGCGTGTCTTGGCAAAGGCATCCAGCTTGCCGCCCTGGATTGTCAGGATTGGCTTGATGTTCAAAACGCTTCCAAGCGCTGCACCGGCAGCAGTAACACGTCCGCCTTTTTTCAGAAATTCAAGCGTATCAACGGCGATATAGATGCTGGAGTTGTAAGCTTCGGCCTCTAATACTTCTTTGATCTCTTTTGCTGATTTTCCGGCATCAGCAAGCTTCTTGGCATGCATGACAGATTCTCTCTGGGTAACGGAAATTCTGTGATTGTCAGCAACCTGTACTTTGCCATCATAATCATCGGAAAGGCTGATGGCTGTAGAGCAGGAAGCACTCAGTCCGCTGGACATCGGGATGTGGATGATCTCATCATAACCCTGCTCGAAGATATCATCCCAAAGATCCATCAGGTCTCCAGGAGAAGGCTGGGATGTGGATACATTCTTTCCGCCTGTCAGGCTTCCGTAGAAAGAATCTTCGGTAAGATCGATTCCTTCATAATGTGTCTCGTCGTTGATAATGACTGGCATAGGAATCAGAAAGATCCCCATCGAGTCAGCTTCTGCTTTCATAATTCCGCTGTTGGTATCTGTCATAACAGCTGTTTTCATAAGTGAAAACCTCCTTTTGTACTCTTTACTATCTATCGGTTATGGAATAAATATTTTTAATAACTACTATCTTATTCTGTTCGTGTGTCACCCCAGAAGAACAGTGCTACCGTTCCCGGACCTGTGTGGCTTCCGATCGTTGTTCCAACGTTATTAATCTCCACCTTTCCATTCAGATAAGGAAAACGTGCTTCGACCAGCCCGGCAACGGCTTTTGCATCTTCATAGCAGCCGGAATGGGAAATGTAACATTTCCCCGTATAGTCGGTCTGGTGATCGGCATATTCCGCCATTTTACCGACAATGGTGCGGATGACCTTTCTCTTTGTACGAATCTTATAACGTGGGATTAGACGTCCCTGATTATCCATGTTAAGGAGCGGGCAGATGTTCAGTACACCGCCGATCGCACCTGCTGTCTTTGAGATGCGTCCGCCTTTTACATAGAATTTCAGATCTGTGGAAAAGAACCAGTGATGTACATTCAGCCTGTGTTTTTCGGCGAAGCGGAAAACCTCATCCAGAGACTTGCCTTCATCGCGAAGATCAGCCAGTTTATCCATCAAAAGTCCGTATCCGGAGGATGCGCCCAGAGAATCTACGATCAGGATTCTGCGGTCAGGATAACGTTCTTCAAGACTTTCTTTTGCAATCATTGCAGAGTTGATAACTCCTGAGATTCCGGAAGAAAGTGTGACGTGCAGGATATCCTTTCCTGCTTTCAGGAAGGGTTCGAAATATTCTTCAAATTCCTCGGCGTTGACCTGTGAAGTCTTCGTATCGGCTCCGGCAGCCATCGCAGCATAAAATTTATCAAATGGGATGGATTTTCCAAGATCATCTGCATATTCCTTACCATCGAGTTCAAAATGAAAACAGATGTAAGATATGTCGCGTGCTTTGAAATGTTCTTCTGTAAGATCTGCTGTCGAGCAGCAGCTGATGATGTAATCCCTCATAATGCATGCTTCCTTCCTTATTATATCTGGAATACTCATATATACTCCAAGTGATAAAAATTGTACCATTTTCTCGGGTTAAATTCAATATTAACGAAAAAAACAGAAAGAAAAAGATGAAATTGCCAATGGATTTTGTGGTACAATATTCATACATTTAGTAATAGTGGATGAAGAATAAAAGAAGATATAAAAAGAAAATAGAAATATCAACGAATAGAAGACAGGGAATTGAGATGAAGATAGAAGAAAGTATAAAAAAATATGCAGATATAGAACAAGAAAATGTAATAGCAAAGGATAAAATGCAGATTCTGTATGATTGCACATTATGTCCGCGAAACTGCCATGTGGACCGCATTGCAGGACAGCGTGGAAGATGTCATGAGACGGCGGAAATCGTGGCAGCAAGGGCTGCGCTCCATATGTGGGAAGAACCCTGCATATCGGGCAAGATGGGCTCAGGAGCAGTATTCTTTTCCGGTTGTTCCATGGGCTGTATCTTCTGCCAGAATCATAATATAGCCGAAGCAAAGGCGGGAAAGGTAATAACGGTAAAAAGACTGTCCGAAATATTTCTGGAACTTCAGGGAAAAGGAGCAGCTAATATTAACCTCGTGACACCGACACATTATGTTCCACAGATTGTAAAAGCACTGGATATAGCAAGAGAAGCTGGTCTGGTCCTTCCGGTTGTTTATAATACAAGCGGTTATGAAAAGCCGGAGACAATGCAGATGCTGGATGGCTATGTGGATGTCTATCTTCCGGACTTTAAATATATGGAACCAGATCTCGCAGCAGCATATTCCCACGCTCGGGATTATCCGGAATACGCCAAAGCATCCATAAAAGAAATGGTTCGTCAGACAGGAAATATCCAGATTAACAAAGAAACGGGAATGATACAAAAGGGCGTGATCGTAAGACATCTGGTTCTGCCGGGACATGTGAAAAATTCCAAAGCAGTCCTAAAATACCTGCTCGAAACATACCGGGATCAGATACTGATCAGCATCATGAACCAATACACCCCGATGCCGCAAGTAGCAGAAGACCCATTGCTCAGCCGCAAAGTTACAAAAAGAGAATACGAAAAAGTCATAGACTATGCATTAGAACTGGGAATGGAAGACGGATTCATTCAGGAAGGTGAAGCTGCGAAAGAAAGCTTTATACCGGAATTTGATTTAGAGGGGATTGGGATTTAATTTATTAACTGTGGATCGGCCTCTCAGTCCTTGAAGGAAACAATAGATAAAGCTTCTTGTTCAGGTTCCATACCATAAGAAACACTAAGAGAGTCAGAATCACCTAAAAGCAAAGGAACTACGCTCAAACT
>CAKRAT010000051.1 GCA_934295165.1 uncultured Dorea sp.
GCTATGTCGATGGGAACAGACAGCACGATATCTTATATTCCGTGGTGGCTTGTGCTGATGTCCATGGTATTTGCAGTGCTGGTCGGAGTGCTGGCCGGATATTTCCCGGCGAAACGGGCAATGAAGCTGAGTCCGCTTGCTGCGATCAGGAATGAATAGAAATAAAAAAGAAAATGCGCTATATACAATTGAAATATAGTGCATTTCCTTTTTTTATTCCTCAATAATATGAATCTCCAGATAATCAAAATCAATCGAATCTACAAAATTATCCTGGTAGAATCTTGTCTTATCATGTCGCTTGAATTCATTAATATTATGATCCAGCCAGATCGGCTTGCTGAGGTCAAACTCATAACAGATTGAATCCAGGGCATTGAATATCTTATGTGTTCTGGTGTCGTCCGTCTCATCGCAGATCACGGTGTCACGCAGCATATGATTGTCTTTAAATTCTTTTCCCCATAAACGGAACATAGCAAAACCTCCTGTTCGTGTATATATTTGGATTTTCAGATCGGATAATCTGAAAAATATTACCATTCGATATCCCAAGTATACAAGGAATCAAAAGTAAAGTAAAGGCGGGAAATTGATATGAAAAAAACAATGGTTGCCTTTATAGTATGTGTATGATACACTCTTGACAAGTGACAAGACACATGTAATAAACATCAAAGCCGATATAATATGAAAGATACAGGAGAAAGAAAGATGGAAAAAGTAAAGAAAGTATTAGACCGCATCTTCATTGAAGGCTTAAGCGCCATGGCGCACGGTCTGTTCGCAACACTGATCATCGGCACGATCATCCAGCAGATCGGAACATTTATGGGTGGAAATATCGGAGAGATGATCTTCATCGCAGGCAAGCTTGCGGCAGCCCTTACCGGAGCAGGGATTGGTGTGGCAGTAGCCTATAAGTTTAAGGAAGCACCGCTGGTAGTGGTGTCAGCAGCAACGGCCGGAATGGCAGGTGCATTTGCAAGCAGTATCCTGGCCGGAAAGGTATTCGTAGACGGAGCTATGGTATTTGCCGGACCGGGAGAGCCGCTGGGAGCGTTCCTTGCCGCTTATGTGGGAATCTTCTTCGGACATATGGTATCCGGTAAGACGAAGGTGGATATTCTGGTGACTCCGGTCGTGACGATCGGAAGTGGATGCCTGGTGGGATTTCTGATCGGACCTCCAATCTCGGGATTCATGAACTGGCTTGGTTCACTGATCAACTGGGGAACAGAGCAGCAGCCGTTTTTGATGGGGATTATTGTATCGGTACTGATGGGAATGATCCTGACACTGCCGATCAGTTCGGCAGCACTTGGTGTGATCCTGAATCTGTCCGGTCTGGCAGCAGGAGCCGCAACAGTAGGATGCTGCTGCAATATGGTAGGATTTGCCGTGGCAAGTTACCGTGAGAACAAAGTCGGGGGACTTCTGGCACAGGGGATCGGAACTTCCATGTTACAGGTTCCGAATATTGTGAAGAAACCGGTAATCTGGCTTCCGGCAATTATATCGAGCGCAATTCTTGGACCGGTAGGAACAATGGTGCTTCATATGACGAATAATGCGACCGGTTCCGGTATGGGAACAGCGGGGCTGGTGGGACAGATCATGACGTGGCAGACGATGATACAGACAGAGTCCGCACAGATGGTTCTGATCAAGATATTACTGATCCAGATCATACTTCCGGCAGTAGTGACACTTGGTATTTCAGAATTCATGAGAAAGAAAGACTGGATCAAGACCGGAGATATGAAACTGGAATTTTAGAAAAACTACCTGTATTTACATTTCCGGTGTAAACGATTATAATGTCCTGTAGAATGAATGTGAGTTCAGAGTTTACAGAGATATTTAGGAGAAAGCAGGTAGAAAGTTATGATGGGCACTGGAAGAATTCATATGTATTACGGAGATGGCAAGGGAAAGACAACAGCAGCAGTCGGACAGGCAGTCAGAGCCGCCGGAGCCGGACTTCAGGTGCTCTTCTTTCAGTTCCTGAAAGATAATTCTTCAAATGAGAGAAAGATCCTGGAATCTGTACCCGGGATCACCTGCCTCCCGGGGCGTGATCAGGTAAAGTTTGTAAGCCGGATGAACGGAGATGAGAAAGCGGAACTCCGCCATTATAATAATAAAGCGTTGGATGAGATTGTAAAGTTCTGTACGAATTTTGATGTACTTGTGCTGGATGAGTCGCTGTGTGCGATCCATCTGAATGTCTTAAGTGAAGAGAAGATCAGAAGTTTTCTGGAACATAAGCCGCGCGGGCTGGAGATCATTATGACAGGGCATGAGGTATCGCAGGACCTTCTGGATCTGGCAGATTATGCGACGATGATGATGAAGGTAAAGCATCCGTATGACCGTAAGGTGCAGGCGAGGGAAGGAATTGAATTTTAAAAAATGAATGGAGAGAGGCTGTCTGAGGATAGCTTCTTTTTGTTTTACATATGTATAATCTTTCTAAAATAAATGTGAAAAATAAGACATATTAGCAATACTTATGGTATAATATTAATAGTGCTGGTTTAACTCTTCGTTAAGAGAGGAGAGAGAACATTTATATGGAAAATACGATGAAGAACTATGAGGATGTCGACAGTTGGAAGACGATCATGTTCCTGTATAATTCAGCGTTAAAAGAAGTGGGGACAAAGCTGGAGATACTGAATGATGAGTTCCAACATGTGCATAAATACAACCCGATAGAACATATTAAAACAAGAATCAAGACACCGGAAAGTATTGTAAAGAAGTTACGCAGATATGGTTATGAGATATCGATCGAGAACATGGTAAAGTATATCAATGATATCGCAGGGGTACGCCTGATCTGTTCTTTTACATCGGATATTTATCGGTTGGCAGAGATGATTGGTAATCAGAGTGATCTGAAAGTATTATCAATCAAAGATTATATTAAGACCCCGAAAGAAAGTGGATATAAAAGTTACCATATGCTGGTATCCGTACCGATATTTCTTTCTGACAGCGTTGTGGATACCAAAGTAGAGATTCAGATCCGTACGATCGCGATGGATTTCTGGGCGAGTCTGGAGCATAAAATTTATTACAAATTTGAAGGAGATGCTCCGGATTATATCAGCAGGGATCTGAGAGAATGTGCAGAGATGGTATCGACTCTGGATGAGAAGATGCTGTCACTGAATGAAGCAATTCAGGAATGTCTGGAAAAGCAGGAAGAGTTAAATATAAGTACAAAGACAAAAGAAAGCAACAGGCAGGATCAGCGGGTTCTGCAAGGCCTGGATTGATATCCGGGCTTTTATAGGTATAATCTATATATTTGGGATGCATATTAATATTCCCTATTTGAAACCCGGAGTGGTTATTTATATAATGAAAAGTGAGAGAAAAGCTTGGAGTATAAATAAAAAATAAAGGAGCCGGGAATCAATGTTTATAGATACACACATGCACGAAATGACCTGTTCAAAAGACAGTTTCTTGAAATTAGAAGAGATGGTAGAAATTGCCAGAGAGAAAGGTCTCGGCGCAATCTGCATCACGGACCATGATGATATGGGACTGAAAGAATATGCTGCAGAATATTCGGAGAAGACAGGATTCCCTATCTTTGTGGGAATCGAATTCTTTTCTCTTCAGGGCGATATCATTGCGTTTGGAATAGATGAATATCCGGATGAAAGGATTTCTGCACAGGATTTTATTGATCTGGTGAAAGCACAGGGAGGCTTCTGTTTTGCGGCACATCCGTTCCGCAATAATAAAAGAGGTCTGGAAGAGAACTTACGGACAGTCAAAGGGCTGGATGGACTGGAAGTCTTAAATGGAAGTACTTCTGTAGAGGCATGCCAGAAAGCAGCAAGATATGCACAGGAACTTGGACTTTGCACTATGGGTTCCAGTGACTGTCATGTACAGGAGAAGGTTGGTGTCTGTGCGACATGGTTTCCGGAAGAAGTAAGAACAATGGAAGAGTTCATGAGTGCTTTGAAAAAAGGTGGTATGAAGCCGGCATATTATGAGGACGGCGCATATCATGTACTGGAGGTACAAGAGTATGGGAATGGCTGCCCGGAGGTAGGCTTCTAAGGCTGGACATTTTCAGACTTTTATATAATAATTCTATAAATTATATATTTACCTTTTCCATAAATAATGATAGAATTAATCTATATGTGTTGATTGTGGAAATGGTGACAGGAAGGTGGAATCATTATGATTACAGTTAATGCTATGGGAGATAATTGCCCAATCCCGGTTATTAAGACCAAAAAGGCAATGGCTGCACTGACAGGACCGGAGACAATTGAAGTTCTGGTTGACAATGAGATTGCAGTACAGAACGTAACAAAGATGGCATCTAGCTCAGGAGGAAAAGTAACTTCTGAAAAATTGGGGGATGCTGAATTTAAAGTTACGATTGAAATGGAAGGAGCACCGGCAGCAGACGAAGTTGAAGTAGTGTGCACACCGGATGCAAGAGACAATACAGTCGTTGTCGTTTCTTCTGACCGTATGGGATCTGGAAATGATGAATTAGGAAAAGTTCTGATCAAAGGATTTATCTTTGCAGTGACACAGCTTGATACACTGCCAAAGACAATGCTTTTCTACAACGGAGGAGCAACTCTGACAACAGAAGGTTCTGATTCTCTGGAAGATCTGAAATCTCTGGAAGCACAGGGAGTAGAGATCATGACATGTGGAACCTGTCTGGATTACTATGGTCTGAAAGACAAGCTTGCTGTTGGTACAGTAACGAACATGTACAGCATTGTGGAAACGATGGCAAAAGCAGGAAGAATTATCAGACCATCATAAATTTTTACATACCTGGATACAAAGCCGGATTCCTGAAGAATGTACAGGGGCTCCGGCTTTCTTGTACTATCATGTATGTATAATGAATACAGGATTTCACGTCGGATAATGTACAGTATTGCCTCTGGAAAAAAGGTATGAAAAACAGGAGGAGTAGAAAGAATGAAATCAGATGTAAAATTAACGAGTTTAAGCAAAACAGCAGGTTGAGCGGCCAAGATTGGTCCGGAGACCCTTGCTCAGGTTCTGAGTAAGCTGCCAAAATTTGAGGATGACAATTTAATAGTAGGAATCGAGACTTCCGATGATGCTGCCATCTACAAAGTGACAGATGATATTGCGATGATTCAGACGGTTGATTTCTTTACTCCGATCGTAGATGATCCATATATGTTCGGACAGATCGCCGCGGCCAACTCACTCAGTGATGTGTGGGCGATGGGAGGAGAGCCGGCAGTAGCATTGAACATCGTAGGTTTCCCGAATTGCCTGGATCCGGCGATCCTTGGAGATATTCTTGCGGGAGGTGCAGATAAGGTAAAAGAAGCAGGTGCGGTATTAGTCGGCGGTCATTCGGTACAGGATGATGAGCCAAAATATGGTCTCTGCGTATCCGGATTTGTTCACCCGGATAAGATCTTTAAGAATTATGGCTGCAGACCTGGCGATATATTGATTCTTACAAAACAGATCGGAAGTGGTATCGTGAATACTGCGATCAAAGCAGAGATGGCATCGCCATCGGCAATCCGTGAAGCACAGACGGTCATGGCATCCTTGAATAAGACAGGCAAGCAGGTTGTGGAAAAGTATGATGTTTCCGCATGTACGGATATTACAGGATTTGGACTGCTTGGACACTGTGTAGAGATGGCATCGGCAAGTGATGTGACATTTGAACTCAGTGTGCATGACATTGCGTATCTTCAGGATGCATACGATTATGCGAAGATGGGCCTTGTTCCGGCAGGAGCTTATAAGAATAAGAGATATTCGATCAATCAGGTGGAAGTTGGTTCAGTAGAAGAGACATACCTGGATCTTCTCTATGATCCACAGACTTCCGGCGGACTTCTCATCAGTGTTTCACCTAAGGAATACGAGAACATGATGAGAGATTTTAAAGCATCAGGATTGGATACAACCGTTTCTGTAATCGGAACAGTTGCACCAAAGAGTGACAAGCTGATCCGGTTATTCTAGATATGACGTCATAAATGAATGACAGAATGGAGAAGCATAATGAATAAGAATATATTATACCGGAGCATTCCGAAAGTGGATATTCTTCTGGCGGATGAAGGAATCCAGGTATTGATTGAGACTTATAGCCGTGAAAGTGTGATGGAAGCTATCCACAGTGAGATGGAAAAGCTCCGCGCATTTATCGGAACATGTGAAGAGGAAGAAGAGGCAAAGCGTCAGATTGCTTTGCTGAATGAAAATATAGCAAAAGCTGTAGCTGCAATGCATACACCGAATATGAAAAAGGTGATCAACGGAACCGGAACAATCCTGCACACGAATCTCGGACGTGCGCCGATCAGTTATGATCACATGATGAGAGCTGCAGAGATTGTCAGCGGATATTCCAATCTGGAATATAATCTGGAAGCAGGAAGAAGAGGAGAGCGTTATTCACATTTTGAAAAGCTTCTGTGCAAGCTTACCGGAGCAGAGGCTGCCATGGCAGTCAACAATAACGCGTCTTCGGTACTTCTGATCTTAAGTTCTCTGGCAAAAGGCGGGGAAGTAATCGTATCCCGTGGGGAACTGATCGAGATCGGCGGAAAGTTCCGTATCCCGGATGTGATGGAACAGAGTGGTGCAAGTCTTGTGGAAGTCGGGACGACGAACAAGACACATTATGAAGATTATGAAGAAGCAATCACAGAAGATACGAAAGCACTTCTGAAGGTACACACCAGTAACTACCGTATCGTTGGATTTACAGAAAGTGTGGGAATTGACGAACTGGTACCGGTTGCAAAAGAACATGAGATTCCGGTCGTGGAGGATCTCGGAAGTGGTGTACTGATCAATCTGGAAAAATATGGTCTGACACATGAGCCAACGGTACAGGAATCCATTGCGCATGGTGCGGATGTGGTATGTTTCAGTGGCGACAAGCTTCTTGGAGGACCACAGGCGGGAATTATCATCGGTAAGAAGAAATATATCGATATGATGAAGAAGAACCAGCTCACTCGTGCACTTCGTATTGATAAATTTACGGCAGCAGCACTGGAAATGGTTCTGATGGAATACCTGTCAGAAGAGACAGCCGTTCAGAATATTCCGGTATTGCGTATGATCGCAACACCTCTGGAAGAAATCGAAAAAGAAGCCAGAAGTTTTGTGCGTATTTTGCGTCATACAGGTATGGATGCAAAAATCCAGATGGTATCCTGTGAATCGCAGATCGGCGGTGGCTCCCTTCCGCTTGAACGCATGGAAAGCCGTGCAGTCGCAATCCAGCCCAATGGCATGAGTGTTGCAGAGATGGAAGAGAAGATGCGTCATCTGGAGATTCCGATCATTCCGCGAACGATCAATGACAGCATCTGTCTGGATGTCAGAACGATAGAACGCAAGGATTATAAGATGATCGCAGCGGAACTTGCAGAATTATTAGGAAAGAAAGAAGAACGGTAGGTGCAAAAGAAGGCTATGAAGAATATTATTATCGGAACAGCCGGCCATATTGATCATGGGAAGACGACACTGATCAAAGCACTGACCGGAAGAAATACAGACCGCTGGGAAGAAGAACAGCGAAGAGGAATTACGATTGACTTAGGGTTTACGTATTTTGACCTGCCGGGAGGAGACCGTGCGGGGATCATTGACGTACCGGGACATGAGAAATTCATCAATAACATGGTTGCCGGAGTAGTCGGAATGGATCTGGTACTTCTGGTGATCGCGGCAGATGAGGGAATCATGCCGCAGACAAGAGAGCACATGGATATCCTGAATCTTCTCGGAATTGAGAAGAGTATCATTGTGCTGAATAAATGTGATCTCGTAGACGAAGAGTGGCTGGAGATGATGGAAGAGGATGTAAGGGAAGAGTTATCCGGAACATTTCTGGAACATGCACCGATCGTGAAAGTATCTTCGGCAACGGGAGCAGGTCTGGATGATCTGGTAAAAGAGATCGGGCATCAGACAAGAGACGAAGTCGTGCAAAAAGATATTCATACGATTCCACGCCTTCCGATCGACAGAGTGTTTACACTCTCCGGATTCGGAACAATCATCACCGGAACATTGGTATCCGGAACGATTACGAAAGAAGATACACTTCAGATGTATCCGGTCGGAAAGGAATGCAAGATCCGGAGCATTCAGGTCCACGGGGAAGATAAGACAGAATGTTATGCCGGACAGCGTGTGGCAATCAACCTTTCGAATGTGAAAAAGAAAGAGATCAAGAGAGGATGCGTACTGGCACCTCCGGA
Organism: uncultured Dorea sp.; assembly: GCA_934295165.1. Taxonomy (GTDB): domain Bacteria; phylum Bacillota; class Clostridia; order Lachnospirales; family Lachnospiraceae; genus Dorea_A. The sequence continues at coordinate 8,286 of CAKRAT010000051.1, forward strand.
CAGCATGAAGAATACAGATCTTCTGGATGTAAAATTAAATGTACTGGATTCTTCAGTGAGAATCCTGACGAATCACACACGTCTGCATTTCTTCACAGGAACCAGTGAAGTTTTGTGCCGTGCGGTACTTCTGGATAAAGAAGAGATCGGACCGGGAGAAAGCGGTTATGTACAGCTTCGCATGGAAGAAGAAGTTGCGGTAAGACGAGGGGACAAGTTCGTCGTGCGTTTCTATTCACCGATGGAGACGATCGGAGGAGGTGTTGTTCTCGAACCAAATCCGAAGATCAAGAGAAGATTCCAGCCGGAAGTGATCGAAGAACTGAAGCGTAAAGAAGAAGGATCTTCGGCAGATGTGATCGAGATGCATGTGAAGAATCATGCGGATACGTTGATCACGGTCGCAGAGCTTGCCAGGCTTACGGCATTGTCGGCAGACGAAGTCGAACAGGATGTAAAGGAACTGGAAGGACAGGGAACGGTATATGTATTCCCGATGCGTAAAGATACGTATGTATGGCACAGTGATTCGGCAAGAGAAGCAGAGCATATATTGTTAAAAACACTGAGAGAATATGAAGAGCAATATCCTTACCGCTATGGCATGAAGAAAGCCCAGGTACAGACGACCTACTTCAAGAAGATCAAGCCGAATGTGTATGATAAGATCCTGACACTTCTGGAAGAACAGGGAAGCTTGAAAAGGGTGGACGAATTCCTGTGTACGCCAGAGTATGAGGTGAGAAAAGATAAGACGTACGACAAGGTATCCGGGATCATGCTGGATACTTTTGAAAAAGCTGGATTTGACTTTGCAAGATATTCCGAGATCACATGCAAGGATGTGCCGCAGGATATCATGGATGATATTCTGAACATCTTATTAGAAGAAAAACAGATTGTAAAAATAAATGATGAAATGTATACACTGACCTCTTATATGGAGACTGCGAAAGAGAAGATCAAAGAGCATTTAAAAGAGGATCCGTTGATTACGATTGCGCAGGTCAGAGACATGTTTGAGACCAGCAGAAAAAGTGCAAAACCGATCCTGGAATATATGGACAGCATTAAAGTAACCAAGAAAACGGGAGCAGAGAGCGAAAGGGTGGCATACTAATGAATTTGAAACAGTTAGAAGCTTTCGTTCAGGTAGCAGAGGGAGGCAGTTTTTCAAAGGCAGCAAAGCAGCTGTACCTGACACAGCCGACCATCAGTGCGCACATTTCGTCACTGGAAAAAGAACTGAATGCAAGGCTTTTTGTAAGAAATACGAAAGAAGTAAGATTATCGGATGATGGAAAGGAACTATACCGTTATGCAAGACAGATGATTGATCTTCAGAAAAAGATTGAAGAACGGTTTGAGACAGGCAAAGGCGAGAGCAAGCACTTGATTACAATTGCGGCATCTACGATTCCGGCACAGTACCTGCTTCCGAAGATTCTGATGAAATTCAACGAGAGGTATCCGAAAGAACAGGTAAAACTGATAGAAACGGACAGCAGCCAGGTTATCACACAGATCATCGATCATATGGTTGATGTGGGATTTACCGGAACAGTTCTGGAGAAAAAGCATTGCAAGTATATTCCGTTTTACAAGGATGAACTGGTTGTAATTACTCCGAATACAGAGAAGTATCAGGTGTTATATCAGAATCAGGAAGATATCAGCTGGGTTATTGAAGAACGTCTGATCATGCGGGAAGAAGGATCCGGTACGAGAAAAGAAGCAGGAAAGCAGCTTCGGGCTGCCGGAATTAATCTGGATAAACTGAAGATCATTGCAAGTATTGAGAACCAGGAGACAATTAAAAAGTCAGTAAAGCAAGGGATGGGAATTTCCGTGATATCCAAGCTTGCTGCGGCAGATGAAGTGAGATACGGAGATATTCTGGCATTTCCGATTCCGAAAGCAGATCAGGGACGCGACATTAACCTGGTATATAATAAGAATTACCAGATGTCGAAAAGTGCAGAACGTTTCGTGAAGGTAGTAAAAGAAGTATATGGAATTGAAGAATAGATTATAAGAAAAAACGTAATAAGATTTTTTTTGTAATATATAGCTCGATTGATAGAACAGACCCACAGTATTGATAGATAGAAGCTATTAATGCTGTGGGTTTATGTAATGTTTCGATTAGACGAAATGGGAAAAATAGACTATACTGAAAGCATACGAAAAAAGTACGTTTTTACTCAGAAATTAATGAGTGTTGTGTAAATGGAATAAAAATTTTAGAATAATACTTGAATCGTGTGCGGATATTGGGAGGAATCAAGTATGATATATATGGATAACGCGGCAACGACGATGCACAAACCACGGAAAGTGATCGATGCAGTGGTAAGAGCAATGAGTTCGATGGGGAATGCTGGAAGAGGCGCAAGTGAGGCAGCACTTAGTGCATCCAGGATCATCTATGACACAAGAGACAGACTGGCGGAATTATTCGGAGCAGAAGATGCAAGACGGATTGCATTTACATCAAATTCTACAGAAAGCCTGAATATTGCAATTAAAGGCATACTGAATCCAGGAGACCATGTGATCACAACGGTTCTGGAACACAATTCGGTGTTGAGGCCGTTGTATGAGATGGAGAAAAGAGGGGCAGGGCTTACCATCATTGGATGTGATGAGAAGGGGATGCCGGATCTTACAGCAATGGAAGCTGCGATAAAAGAAAATACGAAGATGATCATCTGCACTAATGGATCGAATCTTACCGGAAATTATGTAGATGTATCAGTAATCGGAAAGATGGCACATGCGCATGGATTATTGTTTGTGGTAGATGCATCGCAGACGGCAGGCGTATTTCCAATTGATGTACAGAAGATGAATATAGATATTCTTTGCTTTACGGGGCATAAGGGACTGCTTGGTCCTCAGGGAACGGGCGGAATCTATGTAAAAGAAGGAATTGAATTAAGACCGTTGAAGACAGGCGGCAGCGGAATCCAGACTTACAGTAAAGAGCATCCGATACAGATGCCGGCCGCTCTGGAGGCGGGAACTCTGAACGGACACGGGATTGCAGGACTTCATGCGGCATTGGAATATCTGGAAGAGGAAGGAATTGACAATATCAGAAAAAGGGAAAATGAACTGATGTGGAGATTCTACAACGGGGTAAAAGATGTCCCGGGAGTTAAAATCTATGGGGATTACAGCCAGTCTGAGCGCTGTGCGATCGTGACGCTGAACATTGGTGATTATGATTCTTCAGAAGTGAGTGATGAGCTTCTTATGGAATATGATATTTCTACCAGATCGGGAGGGCATTGTGCACCGCTTATGCACGAAGCACTCGGAACGGTAGAACAGGGAGCTGTGAGATTCAGTTTCTCACATTACAACACGGAGGAAGAAGTGGACACAGCGGTAAAAGCGATCCACGAACTGGCAGAAGAACCGTAAATATGTATGAAGAATGATATAAATTCATAAAAAAGTATGTCAGGCATATAGTTATGGGGAAATGCAAAAAAATGAGAGTATAGGAGGAAACACTTATGAATTTATCAGATTCAAAAAAGAAACTGGCGCTGGCCGGTGTTGTGTGTGGTATTGTAGCGGCATGCCTTGCAGCACTTGGTAATCCGGCGAACATGGCATTCTGTATTGCGTGCTTTATCCGTGATACGGCAGGAGCAATGGGAATGCATCAGGCAGAAGTGGTGCAATATGCAAGACCAGAGATCATCGGACTTGTACTTGGGGCATTTATCATTTCTGTAGCAACAAAAGAATATCGTTCAACGGCTGGATCATCTCCGATGATTCGTTTCGTACTTGGTGTGATCATTATGATCGGAGCACTGGTATTCCTTGGATGCCCGCTTCGTATGGTGATCCGTATGTCGGCAGGTGATCTGAATGCATGGGTTGCATTTGTTGGATTTATCCTCGGAGTTGCAACCGGCGTATTCGCATTAAAGAAAGGATTCAGTCTTGGAAGAGCACATGTAACGAATAAGGCAAGTGGAGCTGTTCTCCCGGCAATCGTTGTAGGAATCCTGATCCTGGCTACATGTACAACACTTCTGAAAGCAAGTGAGATGGGACCTGGAAGCATGCATGCACCAATCATTGCATCGCTGATCGGCGGACTTGTATTCGGCGCATTTGCACAGAAGTCAAGAATGTGCTTCGCAGGAAGCATCCGTGATATCATCCTGATGAAGAACTTCGATCTAATCAGTGTGATTGCAGGATTATTCGTTGTTATGCTGGTATTCAATATCGCAACAGGACGTTTTGTACTTGGATTCGATACACCTGGAATCATTGCACACTCTGAACATCTGTGGAATATCCTTGGAATGTACACGGTAGGATTCGCAGCAGTTCTCGCAGGCGGATGCCCGCTTCGTCAGCTGATCCTGGCTGGTCAGGGATCTTCCGATTCGGCTATGACAGTTGTCGGAATGTTCATCGGAGCTGCAATCTGCCACAACTTTGGACTTGCAGCAAGCGGAACAGCACTGAATCCGGAGACAAAAGAAGTCGTAGCAGGTGCCGTACCAACGAATGGAAAAGTTGCATGTATCATCTGTATTGTGATCTGCTTTATTATCGCATTCACGAATAAGAGAGAAGAAGCAAAATAGTTTGCAGACATGGAAATTGTCAGAGCTGGAATTTCGCGTGTTGCAGAAGAAATAAAATAAGATTGAAATATGTGCAAATACATAGTATTCTAGGAAAGAAGGAATTAAATATGAAAGAAGTAGATGCAAGAGGTCTTTCTTGTCCGGAACCTTTGATGCTGACAGCAGAAGCATTAAAAGGAATAGCAGGACCTGTGAAAATTCTTGTCACAGAGCCTCATCAGAAGATGAACGTTGAGAAATTTGCCAAAGATAAAGGCAAAAAGGCAACGTCTGTAGAGAAAGACGGTTACTACGAAGTGGTGATTGAGTAAACATGAGAAAAAAAGTAATGAAACTTGTCGTAACATTTCACACGACATCTGATGCGATGGCGATGGAAAGGATATGCAAGGAAAGAAGTGTACCGGGAAGACTGATTCCGGTTCCGAGAGCAATCTCGGCAGGATGCGGACTTTCATGGTGTGCAGATCTGACAGACAGAGAACAGATTCTTGATGTGATGAAAGATGTTGGAATCGAGCAGGAAGATGTGCATGAATGTCTGGTGTAAGAATTCGTATAAGAAATTCCGTATAAGGATTTTATAAGAGGAATTTTGAAAAACGGGTATAAAAAGACGCTGATAACAGAAGCGGAGGTAGATAGCTTCTGTTATCAGCGTCTTTGCATTAAAGTCCTTCTACAAATGTATCCAGCACATGTGGCAGCAATTTGTCCGAACGTTCGGTTAGTGAGAACTTACCCTTGAACAATGCCCAGTCATACAAAAGTGCCCGCTCATACATGGCATAGACTTCCATCAGTTCAGCGGCAGTGCTGGTATTCTTGAATTCGCCACTGGTAATTCCTTCTTCCATGATTTCGGTAAGCCATTTGAAATAGATCCTTTTCTTGTCAGAAAGGGATTTCTTATCTTTGGTGATCAGCTGCGAAGAATAAAGATATGCAAGCAGGTGGATGTCTATGCTGGTCTCGATCATGTAGAATAGCTCATGATTTAAAAACAGCAGTTTATCGTAACAGGAAAGGTTCGGATCAATCACTGCGGCAAGGTCTTCGTATTTCTGGTCAAAAAGGTAGGAAAGCGAATTTAAAAGTGCTTCTTTCCCTTTAAAATAATGGTAAAATGTCCCTTTTGATGTTTTTGAAGCGTTGATAATATCCTCTACTGTGGTCTGTTCATAACCATTCTTGTAGAAAAGATTCCAGGCTGCTTTTACAATACGGCTTTTTGTGGATCTGCGTTTACGTGGCATTCGGATCACTCCCTTCTCTTGGTGTTTATCAAAATGGAGAAAACGTAAGGAGAACATCTCCCGGAATATGATAGGTCTGTATTGGTAAAAAAATAGAAGCGGATTATACGAATCCGCTTCTATCATCATATATGATAATGCAATCTAATTCAACCCCGAATATGCATTAGCCTACAAGGAAACCATATTTTAATGGATCTGTAGAGTCGATTAAGTAAGTAGCAACACCTGTAAGATATGCACTTCCTGTGATCATTGGGATTACAGCGTCGTAATCACCGATCTTAGTTTCTTCTTTGATCACACCTTTGAAGCGTGTTCCCATGAAACTTTCATAAATAAATTCTTCGCCGATTCCGAGTTCTCCCCATGAATGAAGAGTAGCAAGTTTTGCGCTTGTTCCTGTTCCACAAGGTGAACGGTCAGCCTGAGCATCACCGAATACAACGACGTTTCTCATTGTAGCCTGGTCTGGATTTGGTGTTGGTCCGTAGAACTCAACAAGGTCAACCTCTGTGATGTCCAGAGTTGGATGCTGGATCTTAACCTCAGCGTTGATCTTATCACGCATCTTCATTCCCAGTTCTGTATAAGTAGGAACTGTCTTTGCGTTGATCTCTCCGATATCCAGTTTTGTAGTATCAACCAGTGCGAAGAAGCTTCCGCCGAATGAGATTGTATAAGGAATATCTACACCATCTACATTTACTGTTAAGTTGTCTTTGTAAACAAATGCAGGAACGTTTGTAAGTGTAACACCTGTTACTTTTCCGTTCTCTACATTAGCTGTTGTGCTGATGATTCCTGCAGGAGCATCCAGTACTACGTGGTTCTCTCCTTCGTGGCATTCAACAAGACCAGCTTCAAGTGCTACTGTAACAGCTCCGATTGTACAGTGTCCGCACATGTTCAGGTATCCGCCTGTATCCATGAAGATTACCCCAAGATCAGCTTCTTCGTGGATTGGTTCACAAAGGAAAGCACCGAACATATCATGATGTCCTCTAGGCTCCAGCATTAATGCGGTACGAACATGGTCGTATTTTTCCTCCATCCATTTTTTCTTTTCGATCATTGTGCTGCCTTCTGGCTCAGGAAATCC
>CAKRAT010000052.1 GCA_934295165.1 uncultured Dorea sp.
GAATCCAGATTGATGAGTTTTTTCCCTTTTAGTACAGTCAGGTCGATAGCTTCCGCACCTTCCATTCCAAGTTCTTCGTCTACAGTAAATACTGCTTCGATTGGTGGATGCGGAATGTCCCCGCTGTCCATCAGCGCAAGTGCCATTGCAACCGCAACGCCGTCATCTCCTCCAAGTGTGGTATCCTTTGCCTTTAAAAATCCACCTTCTACATATAATTCCAGTCCGTCATTTTTAAAATCATGTGTGGAATCCGATGTCTTTTCGCATACCATATCCATATGTCCCTGCAGGATCACCGGTTCACTTTCTTCATATCCAGGTGTTCCAGGCTGGAATATGATCACGTTATTCACTTCATCCTGAATTACCTTTAAATCTCTTTCCTTTGCAAATGCCACCAGATAATCACTGATACGCTTTGTATCGCGGCTTCCCCTCGGGATCGCACTTATTTCTTCAAAAAACCGAAAGACTTCTTTCGGTTCTAATTCATTTAATACTGCCATTTTCCTACACTCCTTCTATATTACACTGTTATCTATTATCTAACAGTCTTCATAAAAAATCAACCTTATCCATACAATGAATTAACAAGGTGCTTCGGGAGATTCCCATGTCCAGACGTCATATTCTCACCATTCCGATACTGATTTTTTTCTTATGTATGCTTTCATTTCCACAGACGGTCTTTGCCAGTGCCAGTTACGGACTCCTCCTGTGGTTCCGGCATGTCCTTCCCACATTACTTCCCTATATGGTCCTGATTAATATTTTAATCTGCACCCCTGCACTTCACTGGATCTGCCGCATCATATCACCGTTTCTATGTCCGCTCCTTGGCACTTCTTATTATGGCACATTTGCAGTACTTATCGGTTTCTTATGCGGATATCCAATGGGCGCAAAGACAGCCTCCGACCTTCTGGATGCTCACAAAATCTCACATTCAGAAGCCTCTTACCTTTTGTCTTTCTGCAATAACACAAGCCCTGCTTTCATCTCAAGCTATGTTGTCATTCAGAATCTGAAAAACGATTCCCTGGCTGTTCCGTTTCTTCTCATCCTCACACTCGTACCTCTTATGATGAGCTTTGTCTTCCGTCTTTTCTACCGCACAGAAGCCTGTCATTTTTCCGATTCTTCCCAAGATTCGTCCGAAAATTTATCTGGAAATTTCTTTGACCGATGCATCATGAATGCATTCGAATCCATTACGAAAACTGGTGGATATATAATGATGTTCTCTGTCCTGATTCAGCTGCTTGCAGTCCCTCTTCCAGACACTACCGTTTCCCTTCTTCTGTATTCCAGCCTAGAGATCAGTATCGGAGTCCGACTGCTTGCGTCATCCGCACTATACACATCCCAGAAGATTATTCTGTGCGCTGCACTTACCTCTTTCGGTGGCTGGTGCTGTATTGCCCAGACATATTCCATGATCTCCGGCAATCACTTACCAATCCTGCCCTATATAGCAGAAAAACTGGCCACCGCATTGGTAACCAGTCTTCTTATCTCCGCTTACATATATGCTATTTGATTGTATCTTAATCCAGTGTGTCGTCTTCCTGAATATCATAATCAGATACTGACATATCATCCGAATACTGATTTTCATCATCCAGATAATCATCCTGTCCATAAGCATCCTGCTCATAATTATCCTCCGGATATTCGACTGCAGGATATTCATCCTGTGGATACTCTGGCTGTACGCTCTGTTCTGTCTCCGGCGGAACATCCAGCTCTGCTCTGTTATTACGTACCATGTCATAACATTCCTGAAGAGAATTTACAAGACTATCATACTTCGATGTATACGTATCCAATGTACGTCCGATCGCACTCTCTGCCTGTGAAAGAAGATCATCTGTATAATGAATAGCTCCGATACGTATCTGGTTTGCATCATTTGTTGCATTATCCAGGATCTGCTGTGCCTGTGCAGTTGCTGCAGTTACAATCTCATTCGCCTGCGCATACGCCTGCTGCATGATCTCATGTTCACTTACCAGCTCATTTGTCTGGATCTGTGCTTCCTGGATCATTCCGTCTGCTTTTGCCTGTGCATCAGCCAGGATTGCGTCTTTGTTCGCAATAATCTTCTGATAACGCTTGATCTCATCCGGAGTCTTCATACGAAGTTCTCTTAACAGTTCATCCATCTGGTCTTTATTTACAATAATTTTAGTTGTCGACAGCGGCTGGAATTTACAGCTGTCGATATACTCTTCAATTTCCTCTATGATCTGCTCAATACGGCTGCTCATAATATTTACACTCTCCTTTTATGTTTCATTCTCTCCCAGACCTTCTGCTCTATGTATTCCGGCACAAACTGGGATATATCTCCTCCGAAGGCCGCTACCTCTTTTACAGTAGTCGAGCTTAAATATGAATACTGCAGATTTGTCGTCAAAAAAATCGTCTCTACATCTGACGCAAGCTTATGATTCGTCTGTGCCATCTGTAATTCATATTCAAAATCGGTGATTGCCCGAAGTCCCCTTATTACAATCTTCGCATTCAGCTTATGGGCAAAATCCACCAGTAATCCTTCAAATGGAATAATCTTAACATTTGGTATGTCTTTCGTTACTTCCTCTAACATTTTAACACGTTCTTCTACGGAAAACAACGGGGTTTTTGCTTTATTATTCAGCACTCCGACTATCAATTCATCCACCATTCCGGCAGACCGTCTGATAATATCCAGATGTCCGTATGTGACCGGGTCAAAGCTTCCCGGATAAATTCCTGTTAACATATTTCTTTCCTTCCCGCAGGTTCCAAAAATACATGCTTATTTGTCTTATATTCTTTTTCTTTGATAATGTTATACCCCAGATCTTCTGCATAATCAAAGTCTGTCTCTTTAGAAGCCTCTACAATGATGATTCCTTCCTCAGCCAGCAGCGATGATTCTGCCAGATAAGTCAGCACACTTTTTTCCAGTTCATGATTATACGGTGGATCCATAAAAATATAATCAAACTGTTTTTCTCCTTCTAATTTATAGAGTGCTGTCATCACATCCATCTGCATGGTCATCCCTTTTCTTTCAAAATGTGTCTTCTGAAGATTCTCTTTGACACACGCCATGGCTTTCGGATTCTTCTCTACAAATACCGCTTCCATTGCTCCTCTGCTCAGAGCTTCGATCCCGATCCCGCCACTTCCGGCAAACAGATCCAGAAAGATACTGTCGTACAGATATGGAGCGATCATGTTAAATAATGTCTCCTTGATCCTGTCTGTTGTTGGTCTGGTATCCATGCCTTCCAACGTCTTTAACTGTGTTCTTCTTGCACTTCCTGCAATGACTCTCATATTCTATCCCCTCTCTTTCCTGTCTGTTCCAAGCTTTCTGTAACGGTTCATACAGGCATAGATTTCCTGTATACGCGGTCTTGCAAGATTTCCCGGTACGGTATTTCCTTCGCACACACCGGCAAGCCCTTTTTTATCCAGAACGTTCTCCACCTGTTCTATGGCCTGTCCAAGTGTCTTCCTGCCATCAAATATCTCCTCTTCCAGGAAACGTACGATCTGCCCCAGTGTATTTAACTGCTCACTGTCCACAAGCTGTTCCACATACCGCAGATCAATCGTCTCATGACCGATCATGACCGCATCGCGCCCCATTGTTTTTAATTTCACCCTGCCTTTCTGGCGGATGCCCGGATTCTTACGCACCTTCCGGTCAAACGATGGCTGTTCCGGCTTTTCTTTCGGAAACTTCAATGCCGGATAGTCTGAAGCCGCTTTCTTTGCCAGTTCCGTGATTTCTCTCGGAACATACTTATCCATCTGAATGATCTGATCCGCGATCTGGAAATAGGCTCCGGAGCTTCCCGCTACCAGCACCGTCGATATTCCATATTCCTGATAAAGATCCCGCACACGCTCAATAAACGGTGTAATCGGCTCCATGTCACGGCGGATCACCTGCTGCATCAGCTCATCTCTCACCATAAAATTCGTTGCACTCGTATCTTCATCGATCAGAAATACCTGTGTTCCTGCTTCCATACTTTCTATCACATTCGCCGCCTGTGACGTACTTCCGCTTGCATCTTCCGTGTCGAACGCATACGTATCTTTTCCGTTCGGCAGATCATTGATAAACATGGAAATGTCTGTATGCCGGATGCTTCTGCCGTCTTCTGCGCGGATCTTCATTGCAGTATCATCTGTGACTACATATTCCCTGCCATCTCCTGCAATATGAGGATATACACCACTCTCCAGTGCTTTCAAAAGCGTTGATTTACCATGATAGCCGCCACCTACAACCAGAGTGATTCCCTTTCGTATTCCCATTCCGGTGAGCACTCCTTTATATGGAAGCTTCATCGTAACTTTCATAGAATCCGGCGAGACAAACGGCACCGCATCCTTCATCGGTCTCTGGGACACGCCCGATTCTCTCGGAAGGACCGAACCGTCAGCAACAAATGCTATCAGTCCCTCTTTTTTCAGCCGTTCCCGGATATATTCCTGATCCACGGCAAGTTCTGCCGCCCGCTTCACTGCATTCTGGTCCATATTCTTATAATACAGAGCTTTCTCCACACACGCCGGCAGATACTGATACAGAATCTTAATCAGCTCTCCTGCCTGGATCGTACGTCCTCTTGCCGGGAATCCGACCTCAAACCGGACAATAATATTCCCTGTCTTTTCCTCTATCTCACAGGCCGTACGTTCCAGCACTTCCTGACCACATCGTGTCACCTGGATGATCCCGCTTTTTCCGGAACCGTGTGCCTGAAACGAGTACCGTTCCAGTTGCTTTGCAAAATTCCGCAGCAGATAATCTGCCACAGCCATCTTTTTACATTTGCTGTCATATAGATTTCCCGGAATCCGGGCCGTTCTTCCTGCCACCTGTATATGCAGCCTGGACGGTGCCGCAAACGGATCTCCCTGTACATGATCAATCCCCAGTATATATGTTCCAAACTGGTATGCGCCTCTGGTATCCTTATATGCCGGATATCCTCTGTGATCAATGCGCTCCAGTATCTGTTTTAAATCTTCTGATGTCTTCATATTTATAATGTTACTGTTCCTTTTTATTCTCTATTCTATCCTTTACAGATTTGTCTATCTTATTCACTATTTTCTTTCTCGCAGATCTGCTTTTCTTATTCGCTTCTCTCTTTCCCGCAGATCTGCTTCTCTTATTCGCTTCTCTGGATTCTACAGATCCACAATTCTTGCCCTGTGATGGATCGCCGGAAGATACTTCTGAAGCAGATCTTTCGTTTTAAATTTCAAATGGCTGGTGTTGATTCCCGGGTTGCAGCCGAACCATTCTGCCTCTGCAACTTCCTTATCTATAATTACCTGCACATAATCATCTTCATCGGTCAGAAGCCCTGCAACACTTGCTGATCCCGGTGTTGTGCCAAGATGTTCCAGCATCTTCTCCGGCGGCGCAAATGACATATGGGACACGCCCAGTTTTTTACTGAATGAAGAAGTGTCAAATGCTTTGTCTGCCGGCATTACCAGCAAAAAGAAGGTTGTCTTCTTCTGGTTACAGAGGAAGACATTCTTCCGGATCTCTGTTCCGATCGCTTTATCCACTTCTGCACATTCTTCCATCGAAGATGCCGGATCATTATCCACCTGTTCATATGGTATTTTTAATTTTTCCAATGTATCGTAGAATTTCCGCTCTAACGGCATTCTTTCGTCTGCCGGTGCTTTCGTTCTTATTTCACTGATATACATAACAATAAACCTCCGTTTCCGATATTTATACTTGTTAACATTATATCGAATCTGCACAGTGATTGCAATTTTTACATTACAATTTTATCCGTTATGAATTTCTGTTTTTTTCATTCTATGTTATACTATAGTTGGTATTTTATATATTTTCAAAAGGTCATAAAGGAGAAAAAAGACATGAAATACGTATTAGCATCAGCTTCTCCCAGACGGCAGGAGCTGCTTACCCAGGCAGGATTCACATTCGATGTAATCCCGTCTGCAATCGATGAAAAGATCACCAAAGATATTCCGTCCGATGTCGTGATGGAACTGGCGCACCAGAAAGCTCTTGATGTATATGAATCAAAGATAAAAGACAATCCCGCATATCAGGGTGAAGACTGTATCGTCATCGGTGCCGATACCATTGTGTCTTACCGCGGTGAGGTTCTTGGAAAACCGGCAGATAACGAAGAAGCCTTTGATATGCTTTCCATGCTCGCAAACCGCACACATCAGGTCTATACCGGAGTTACATTTGCAGGGTGTATCCGTGGGCAGCAGATCTTACACACATTCTACGAAAAAACAGATGTCACCTTTTATCCGGTCACAAAAGAGGATCTTCATGCTTATGTTGACAGCGGTGATTCTCTTGACAAAGCCGGCGCTTACGGCATCCAGGGCGCATTTGCCATCCACGTAAAAGGGATCGAAGGTGATTATAATAATGTAGTCGGCCTTCCGATCGCACGACTCTACCATGAACTTGATTCCATTTTGCCAAAGGAGAAGATACATTATGCATTCTAGCCGGAGTAAACAGAAATACGAAAAATCCGCACTCCGTATCTCCATCACAGGAAGTACGATTTTCGTAATCCTGGAGATCGTTATGGCGGTCATCACAAGGTCGCAGGCCGTCCTTCTGGACAGTGTCTATGACGGCGTCGAGATTCTGATGGTATTCGTGTCACTTTCACTGGTTCCGCTGATGTACAAGCCGTCCAGCGAAAGCCACCCATTTGGTTACCAGCAGATTGAATCCTTATTTGTTGTTGTAAAAGGTGCGATCATGATTGCTGTTACCGTCGGACTGATCATTAACAACATCCAGATCATCTTCCACGGCGGCCAGCATGTCAACTTTTCCATGGTTGCGTATTTTGAAATGAGTGCCACCTTAGTCAGTATTGCTGTGATCTTCCTGCTTCGCAGGATGAACAGTAAACTGACTTCACCGATCGTGATCATGGAGATCCAGGAATGGCAGATCGACTCTGTCGCATCGTTTGGTATGTGCATCGCATTTTTTCTGCCACAGATCATAACCGGAGAATGGTTCCAGCCTTTGATTCCTTATCTCGACCCGATACTGGCGATCATCCTGTCCCTTTTTATGCTTCCGGTTCCGGTAAAAACCGTGATCACGGGACTTCGGGACCTGTTCTTACTCCCTCCGGAGGAAGAAACGGTTCAGGAGATCAAAGATATCGTATCTCCGATTCTCGCCACATACGGGGACACAAAATTATATTATGATATCCTGCGTACCGGCCGGAAATTATGGATCAGCGTGTATATCACCATGAACCGTGATATGATCTCTATTTCCAAGTTCAAATCCGTGCAGAAAGAAATCATTCAGGCTCTTTCAAAAGAATATCAGGACTTTTATTTTGAACTGCTTCCGGACATTGAATACACCGGAGATACAGAGGTCCCTGAGCCTGTTCCTGATGAAGAAAAAACTTAATCTGCAAAACCTGCCACTGGCAGATTTTCTTGTATACTTTGGTATGCGTAAGAGGCTGCCGGCAAAATCGCCGGCAGCCTCTTTTTGAAGGTAGTTCTATGAATCAAACTTGTGGTAACGTCTGAATCATTTGTATTTCTGTATCTTCTTATATTTATTTACGCTTACTTGCTTTCGTATTTTGCGGCAGCATCTTCGATAGACGCTCTCATGATCAGCATCAGCTCATCGATCTGTTTCTTTGTTACGATAAGTGGTGGAATCATACGGTTTACGCTGTCTCCGATGGCTGTGATCAGTGCCATTCTGTCCAGGCATCCGTGTTTTACTTCTACTGCGATTGGAATATCATATTCGCATCCAACCAGAAGTCCACGTCCTCTTGCTTCTTTTACATGTGGGAGTTTTGCAAGTTCCTGTTTCATGTATTCTCCCATTTCTTTTGCATTTTCACTTAAGTTATTATCAAGAATCTCTGTTACAGATGCAAGACCTGCTGCACATGTTACACAGTGTCCGCCATATGTAGAACCATGTGTTCCTGCTGTAAATGCTTTTGCTACTTCCTCTGTTGCACAGCATGCTGCTAATGGCATTCCGCCTCCGACTGCTTTTGCCATGGATACTGCATCTGGTTTTACGCCATATCCCATGTATGCCATCGGTGCTCCGGTACGTCCCCATCCTGTCTGAACCTCATCAAACAGAAGTAACATATCTTTTTCATCACATAATTTACGAAGTCCTTCGATGAATTCCTGTGTTGCAGGATGTACACCACCTTCGCCCTGTACAGGCTCGATCATAATTGCGATCGTATTCTCTGTTACCTTTGATTTAAAATCTTCAAGGTTGTTATATTCTGCATAATCGAATCCCGGAAGCATTGGTTTGAATCCCATCTGGATTGCATTGTCCGGCTGTCCTGTTGCAGACATTGCTCCGTATGTTCTTCCATGGAAACCATGTTTTGCTGTAATGATGTGATATCTTTCCGGTCCGAAGTTATCCACACCATATTTTCTTGCCATTTTGATCATGCACTCATTGGCTTCTGTTCCGGAGTTCTGATAAAAGATCTTATCCATTCCAATCGTATCACAGATCTTCTTAGCCAGTAATGCCTGTGGAATTGTGTATGGGTAGTTAAATGTATGCATGATATCATCTAACTGATCCTTGATTGCTGCAATGACTTTTGGATTTCTGTTACCACAGCTGTTAACGGCAACTCCACCGTAGAAATCAAGATATGCATTTCCCTCTTCATCATACAGATACATGCCTTCCGCTCTCTCTGCAATGAAATCATATCTTTCATAAGTCTCCACCATATACTTATTGACCATGTCCTTCAACTCTTGTGCTGTAAGTCCCGTATCCTTTAATCTCATAATAAAACTCCTCACTTTCATCCATTTTCGAATTTGTTGAATTATGATCTCGTTCGTTTTCCTATCCTTTTATCACTCTGTCCTTAGAACGAAAAAAGGCACCACACCCAAACGGGTATGGCGCCTTTGCCTTTCAACGATTCACAGTATATACCTGTGTTTTTGAAACGTCAATATGTTTTTTGAAATTTTTTTAAAATATTGCAATATTTTTACCGTGAACTTTTCCGGCATGCACAGGTATAAAAAATAGAGTGTCATACGACACTCTATTTCTGCACATATTAGTTATACTTACGTTTTCTAGCAGCTTCAGATTTCTTTTTGCGTCTTACGCTTGGTTTTTCGTAATGTTCTCTTTTACGAATTTCCTGCTGAATACCAGCCTTTGCACAGTTTCTTTTGAATCTGCGTAAAGCGCTATCTAACGATTCGTTTTCTTTAACGATTACATTTGACATAGACTCACACCTAACCTCCCCTCCAGTCCTATATTGTGCATCATACGACTGTTCGGGTATTTTTATTGCACTACATATGATTATAACATATTTTTTTCTCACGTCAACAACTTTCTTCCACTTTGGAAAAAATTGCAAAATTTCGCGAATTGACAGTAAAATTTTATGCAAGCTGTCCTTCTAATGCTTCTTTTGCAGCTTTCAGAGCATCCTCTACACCTGCCGGATTCTTACCGCCAGCCTGTGCCATATTCGGACGTCCGCCGCCACCACCGCCAACTAATTTAGCAACTGCCTTAATCAGATTACCTGCATGGGCTCCCTGTTTCATTGCTCCGTCTGTAGCAGTAGCCATCAGACTTACTTTTCCATCATTGACAGAAGCAAGCAGGATCACACCTTCGCCAAGTTTCTCTTTTAACTGGTCTCCGAGATCACGCAGACCGTTCATATCTACACCTTCCAGATTTGCAGCAAGGAATTTTACACCCTTTACTTCTTCTACCTGGTTCATCACATCACCCATGGCATCTTTTGCAAGCTTACTCTTTAAGCTTTCTACTTCGCTCTTTAATGCCTTATTTTCATTCATCAGATGAGATACCTTCTCTTCGATGTTTTCCGGTGTTGCTTTCAGTAATTTTGCTGTCTCATGAAGCTTCTTCTCCTGAGCACTGTAGTATTCCAAAAGTCCCTTGGATGTCAGGGCTTCAATACGGCGTACTCCGGCAGCTACACCTGTCTCAGACAGGATCTTAAATGCCATAATGTTACCGGTATTGCTTACATGTGTACCACCACAGAATTCGATAGAGAAATCACCCATACTTACGACACGTACGATGTCTCCGTATTTTTCTCCAAACAGAGCAGCAGCTCCTGTCTTCTTTGCTTCTTCAATCGGCATATTTTTGATCACAACCGGCAGATTCTCACGGATCTTCTCATTTACGATATCTTCTACCTTCTGCAGTTCTTCCGCTGTCATGGCAGAGAAATGTGTAAAGTCAAAACGCAGTCTCTGTGCATTATTCAGAGATCCTGCCTGCTCTACATGATTTCCAAGTACCATACGAAGGGCTTTCTGAAGCAGATGGGTTGCACTATGGTTGTTCTCGGCAAGCGCACGGTTCTCTTTGTCAACTTTCAGAGCCACCTTATCGCCAACTTTAATCATGCCCTTTGCAACCTGTCCTACATGGCCAAATTTACCGCCTGCAAGCTTCACAACATCTTCTACGACAAATTCACCGTCTTCTGTACAGATGATACCTTTATCGGCTTCCTGTCCACCCATTGTTGCATAGAATGGAGTCTTGGCAACGATAATCGTACCTTTATCTCCGTCTGTCAGTGCATCTACAACTTCCGTCTCGCTTGTTATAGCTGTTACTTCAGACTCAACTTCTAACTGATCATATCCAACAAACTCAGAAGATAATTCTGCATCTAACTGATCATATACGCTGGCATCTTTACCACTATAGTTATGTGTACCGAAGGTTCCCTCGGATTTTGCACGTTGCTCTTTCTGTGCTTCTTCGAATCCTTTTTCATCATAAGTCAGACCCTTTTCTTCCAGGATTTCACTTGTCAGATCGATCGGGAATCCATAGGTATCATAAAGCTTAAATGCATTCTTTCCGGAAAGAACAGTCTCTCCGCTCTTCTTCATCTCTTCTTCCATATCTGAAAGAATAGAAAGTCCCTGATCAATCGTCTTATTAAACTGGGCTTCCTCTTTTGCGATTACATTAAAGATAAAATCTTTCTTCTCTTCCAGTTCCGGATATCCGTCCTTGGATCCGTCAATAACGGTCTGTGCAAGCTCTACAAGGAATGCTCCCGTGATTCCAAGAAGTCTTCCGTGACGGCATGCACGGCGGAGAAGACGTCTTAATACATATCCGCGTCCGCTGTTTGACGGAAGAATACCATCTGAGATCATAAATGTCACAGAACGGATGTGATCAGTCAGTACCCGGATCGATGTATCTGTATTATCATCCTTTTTATATTCCACACCGGCCATTCTACATACATGGTCTCTTAAAGCCTTTAATGTATCGATATCGAACATGGAATCTACATCCTGCACGATACATGCCAGACGTTCCAGTCCCATACCTGTATCAATGTTCTTCTGCTCTAATTCTGTATAGTTATTATGTCCGTCATTGTCAAACTGTGTAAATACGTTGTTCCAGATTTCCATGTAACGGTCGCATTCACATCCGACTGTACATCCCGGCTCTCCGCATCCATATTTTTCTCCACGGTCGTAATATACTTCTGAACATGGTCCGCAAGGTCCTGCTCCATGCTCCCAGAAATTATCTTCTTTTCCAAAACGGAAGATTCTCTCTGCCGGGATTCCAATCTCTTTATTCCAGATTTCAAATGCTTCATCATCATCCTGATAAATAGATGGATATAATCTATCTGAATCCAGTCCCACTACTTCTGTAAGGAACTCCCATGTCCAGTGAATTGCTTCGTCTTTAAAATAGTCTCCAAACGAGAAGTTACCAAGCATTTCGAAAAATGTACCATGTCTGGCTGTCTTTCCTACGTTCTCGATATCTCCTGTACGGATACATTTCTGACAGGTGGTAACTCGTCTTCTCGGCGGTATCTCCTGTCCTGTAAAATATGGTTTCAATGGTGCCATACCAGAGTTGATCAGTAACAGACTCTTATCGTTATGAGGCACTAATGAGAAACTCTTCATTGCCAGATGTCCCTTGCTTTCAAAGAACTCAAGAAACATTCTTCTTAATTCGTTTACGCCATACT
Organism: uncultured Dorea sp.; assembly: GCA_934295165.1. Lineage (GTDB taxonomy): Bacteria > Bacillota > Clostridia > Lachnospirales > Lachnospiraceae > Dorea_A. Next base: position 12,135 of record CAKRAT010000052.1, read on the forward strand.
TCTGCATAATTTCCTCCTGCTCTACATTCATGTATCAAATCAGTATAAATATTTTTATCAATACTAACTTTTAATTATAAAGAGAGACAGACGTTTTGTCAATCTTTACGCCTGTCTCTTTTAAACTTAAATATGCATAAAATGCGCATAAAATATCGTTATGAGCAACATTCCAGATTCTTATTTTCTCATTCAGAACTTTCTTATTTTAACTCAATCTCACCGAGTTCCTTTGGTGGAAGCTGCTTGCTGGATGCTTTTACAAATTCTTTCACTTTCTTCTGTGCTTTAGGCACCGGGATGTTCGTTCCCGCACCGGCTACACATCCGCCCGGACAGCCCATTCCTTCGATCAGGCATCCGTTCATTCTGCCGATCTTTGCCATCGAAAGAATCTTCTTGCAATCTGCAAGACCTTCTGCATGCTCAATCTTTACTTCCACACCTGGATAGTACTCATTTACACATTTTTCAATTGCAGATGCCACACCGCCTGCAACCGCATAGCCGCGGCCCGCACCTGTTGCATTGTGGAAAGAAGACTCTGCCTCATATTCGGAAAGGTCGATTCCCTTCGCATCAAACATTCCCTGCAGTTCTTCAAATGTTACTACAAAATCAACATCACTTCTTACGGTTCTGCGCATCGCTTCCAGTTTCTTGGCTGCACATGGTCCGATGAATACTACTTTTGCATCCGGATGTTCTTTCTTGATCGTACGCGCGGTAGCAACCATAGGTGTCAGTTCCTGAGACACCTCCTCGATCATATCCGGGAAGTATTTCTTCGCCAGCATTGCCCATGACGGACAGCAGGATGTCAAAAGGAACGGAAGTTCTCCCGTTGTAACCTTTTCTACGTAATGGTGTGCTTCTGCGATTGCTCCGATATCTGCACCAAGTGCCACTTCATACACCTGCGAAAATCCAAGTTCTTCCAGTGCTGCTTTTAAGTTTCTAGCACTGATATTATCTCCGAACTGTCCGGTAAATGCCGGTGCTATCTCCGCAATGATCTGTTCTCCTTCCGACAGTGCTCTTGCAAGCTGGAATATCTGGGATTTGTCCGAAATTGCTCCAAACGGACAGTTTACCATACACATACCGCAGGACACACATTTATCCGGATTGACATAAGCACGTCCCACTTTATCCGATTCAATCGCATTGACACCACAGGCTTTTGCACAAGGGCGCTCTTTCTTGGAGATTGCGTCATATGGACAGACACTCTTACACTTTCCACATTTGATACATTTTTCCTGATCAATGTAGGATTTGCCATTCACCATGGATATTGCACCCTTTGGACAGACTTCCATACAAGGATGTGCCAGACATCCTTTGCACATATTGCTGACCTCATATCCTTTCGCCTCACATCTCATACATGCAGACGGGATTACCTGCATAAGCGGCGGCTCATAATATTTGTCTGATATGTTACTTGCTTCTACTCCCGCCGTCAGATGTACCGGTTTGTCTTCCGGTCTGAGCGAAAGCCCCATTGCAAGTCTTACCTGCTCACGCACAACTGCTCTTGCACGGTAGACACTGTCACGGTACTGTTCCGTCTCATCATTCACCAGTGCATATGGGATTGCTTCCATATCGTCACACAAAGTATCAGCATCTGCTTTGAAGCCAAGTGCTGCAACTTCTTCAAAAACTTTTCTTCTCAACCGTCTTACGGTTGTATTAATGCCTCTCATCATAGTTGGAGTTCCTCCTGTTTTTCCTTTGTCATTTTTATGGCAGTTTATAGTTCTATTATAGACACTTGAGAAAATGTTATCAACTAGATTTGTATTTAATTTATTATCTTGGCCTCTCAGTCCATGAGAAAGAGCTGGTATCCTGCTTGTGGCTAAGATTCCGTGATATAAGAAAATCTAAGGGTGTCCAAATCTCCTAAAAACAAAGGCTACAGCCTGTTGTTTAATCATTACAGCATGCGATAACGTGAGGAAGAAAAATACAAGGTCCATTCCTGTGCATTCGGAGCCATGGTTGGTAATTCTTAAGTAAAAAAATTGACCGTTTGCTCGCAAAAAATCCACTGTCTGAGACATATGTCGAGTTTGGATTTTTTGCGAGCTTGTTTTTAGGTCAATTTTTTTGCTTTAGAATTTCCCCATGACGGAGTCAGCACAGGAATAGACCTTGTATTTTTCTTCCGGCCGCTTATCACAGCCGCTTCATGCATTAACTTTTACAACAGGATAATATTATGCTCTCTGCAAGCCTTGCGCATCTCTTCCGGCCATAAACTTGCCTGTACTTCACCGACATGAGCTCGGTCAAGAAGCAGCATGCAGAGTCTGGACTGTCCGATACCGCCGCCGATGGTGTATGGAAGTTCTCCGTTTAACAGCATCTTATGATATGGGAGATTCTTTCTCTCTTCACAGCCGGCTTTTGCGAGCTGCTCTTCCAGAGCTTTTTCATCCACACGGATACCCATGCTGGAAATCTCAAGTGCACAGTTCAGTGTCTCGAACCAGAACAAGATATCTCCGTTTAACTGCCAGTCATCGTAGTCCGGTGCACGTCCGTCGTGCGGCTCACCGCTTGCAAGTTTGTCACCGATCTTCATCAGGAATACACAGCCGTGTTCTTTTGTAATCAGATTCTCTCTTTCCTTCGGTGTCTTATCCGGATACATGTCTTCCAGTTCCTGGGAAGTGATGAAATAGATGTCCTCCGGAAGTTTCTTTACTGCCTGTGGATATTTGTACCATAC
>CAKRAT010000053.1 GCA_934295165.1 uncultured Dorea sp.
CAGTTGATTTTTGAATATCTGGAAGCTTTCTACAATACGAAACGAATTCATAGCCATTGCAACTATATGTCGCCAAACGAATTCGAACGAGTGTATGAAAGAACGCACACTGAGGCTGAGCTTCTGGCAGGTTAAAATGGGGAGAAATTTCTCATTTTAACTTGTACTAAATCTTGACATAGGACCATTCCGTCTGTTTTTGACTAAATTAAATCTTAAATGACATTATTAATACCATACTAGAACTTACTAAAAAAACCATAGAAAAAAGTGTTTTTCTTCTACACCTTTTTCCATGGTTTCGCTTATTTACTATCCACTCACCTCTTCTTATACACCACCAGCTCCGGATTTTCGCCTCCCGCCTCATACGTACAAACCATAATAAAATCCATCCCCGCCAGCACTCCAAAGCATCGGTCTCCGCCGAACTCACACTCCAGCTGGTTTCCCAGATACGTCGTCTGGTCATCCAGGAATTTCACACACTTGCCATTCGGCAGCGGATACTCCAGATTCACATACTTTCCGACAAGCGCATTCAGCTTTTCAACTTTCGGCATTCCTTCTATCTGCAGATCATTGATTTCCTGTATCAGCTGCTTCTTGAATGCCTCAAATTCTCCATTGTCCCCAAGCTCCTCATATCGTTTCCAGTAATCTAACTTCGGAAGCAAATCTTTCATATAAGCCCGCACCTGCTCCTCGGTGAAATTCTCATTGATCATATTTTTGACACATACATCGATCAAATCATCCATATTGCTGTAAGTATAAGTTCCATCGGCATAACACCACTTGCAATAATCCTCATTCAGCGTACCGTCACTGTCATGACTTATAATTCCGTCATCTTCCAACGGCATTCCACAGCACTGACAGATCAGCTTTCCAGGTGCACCAAGAAGCGTATTGATCGACACGCCGAATTCCTTTGACAGAAGCTTCAACGTCTCCGTATTCGGAACTGTTTCCCCATTTTCCCATCGGGATACTGCCTGTCTTGTGACCATAACTTTGCCGGCCAGTTCGTCCTGAGATAAGCCTTTCTTCGTACGAAGTTCTAATATAACATCCTTTGTTTCCATCGCATCTACCTCCGTTATCGATATACCGATATCTTATCAGAAAAGCATCTGACCGCAAAGCAACCTGCTGTTTCCCTGACTTTTTCCCCGGCTATTTTCTCATCAGTTCAGAGTGTGTCTGAAGATTGTGGAATTAATTTTTCAATCACATTCTAATACCGGTTATGTACTTTTTCTGCAAAACACAACACATCTTTTATCTCAATTTTCGTCCCATCATCGAGCACTGCAGTTCCGCTCATATGTCCGAATACCTGGTGTTGATCCGACACGATCAGTTTATAATCCAGACACGCTGACCGGTCTAATACTGGTAAGAAATCCATCTCGAACCTGCCGTCACTGGAAGTAAATTTCCATGGTTTGCAGTAATCACCTTCCGATATCACGAATTCTACATCATCGATCTTATGCGCTATTCCATCATAAAAAACCACATTTTCCGAAGCCGCCTTTGTATTGCCGAATCCATAACCAATGTTGAATCCAAATGCATGCCCGTTCACATCACAGTTCCCGGATCCCCAGTACCAGGTGTTATCATAAGTCCACACACCACGTCCCCAGTCCAATGTTCCAAAGTGCCGGTCCGGCTGGAATTCATAGCGCTTTCCGTCATATTCCGCATAACCTTCTGCCCTCATGCAGTTGATTTTCTGGTTGTAATAGAATCTCCCCTTCTTCTCCCATGGTGTTGCAATGACCATGGTATCCATATCCGGCTGATGCAGCCGGATGTCACAGGAAAATGATTTTCCCTGGTAAAAATTGTCAAACTGGCATGTAATATGACGTATCCTTATACTCTGCTTTGTTATACTCTGCTTTGTTATATTCTGCTTTGTAATTTTCTCATCAGATCCCTGTCCTTCTGTATCCGACAATCCTGACATACTATTTTCCAGCACATAGCTTAATCTCAGATTTTTCTTCTCGTAAACAATATTCCCCTCAGACGAATTCTCCGGCATCGTCAGTTTTCCCATCGGAAATGCATCTAATATCGTCTCGGTATGTTCCCATGGTTCTTCCGAAAAATCGAGCAAGGATACGGACTGCAGCCCCACATAACCGTCATCTGAAAGAGTAAATGCCACAGCACAATCATCACCCACAACAAGATAGTAATCCCATTCTTTAATTTGGAATTTCGGTGCTTTGATCTGTGTTCTTGAATATTGCTGCAACTGCTTTCTCGACCAGCCCGGCTCCGCAATATTGCCATATTCATCTAAAAGCTGCTGACTTTTTATAACCTCATGATTTCTTTCTGACATATGCGTTCTCCTCCTTCCAGGCGCATTGAAGTGCTGTAACCACAAAAATCCCATATAATATTTTCCGAAATTCTTCTTTAAATATTATATAGGATTTTTTTCTTTTTTTCATTAAACTGTCAGCATAAATTTTTACATGAAAATTCGAATCAACAGCTTTACTTATATATTCCAGCCTTAAAAGCTCGTTCTCCAGAGTGGTATCACATTGATCACAGGTTCTTCATACGGATGTACTTTCTTTACGGCTTCAATCGTCTTATCAACATTTTCTGTATACACCGTTACCTCCAGTTTCAGCTCCGGCTCACAGCTGATCTCGCCATTGGTTCCGATATACGGATCACACCCGTCAAGCGGACGCCAGTACCCTGTCACCGGACTTACCGACATACAGGAATCATAATTCCCGATGTGTCCCGCATCAACTTCCTGCAGTGCTTTCTGCACGGTTTCCAGATGTGTCGGCGGGAGAAATATTTCTAATTTACAGTATTTAAACTCCATATTCTATACCTCTTTTCTACACCGTTCTCTATGGTTTTATCTAATCTCTACTCCGGCCATATAAAATTACTGTTTCCTGCTTCCAGTCCATCGATCAGAATATTCTGGCCTGTACAGAATCTGTTTTGCACCGCCATAAAATAGATCCATTCCGCAGCTTCTTCCACACTCATCCAGCGTTTTAAAGGAGTCAGATCCATGATCGCATTCCACAGTTTTTCATCTTCCATCACCGGTTTATTCAGTTCTGTCATCACCCCGCCGAAATCCAGACTGTTGCAGGTTGCCTGATACGGCGCAATTCTCATCGCAACATTTTTGGTATATGAAAGGACCCCGCCTTTGCTTGCCGCATACTCCGGAAATTCTGATCCGGTATGACCACTTGCAGATCCGATCATGATCACAGACCGGATCTCCGGCTGTACTGCGTAATGTTCTGTGACTGCAATGGTTCCCTTCAGATTGATATCAATATCATCTTCATTTTGTACCCCTGCGTTGTTGATCACGATCTGCATGGGCTGAAGTTCTGGATACATCTCTTTATCACGGATGTCCAGACAATAATGCTTATAATCCGGATGTTCTATTGTAGATTCTTTCCGGTCAAATCCATAAACTTTATGTCCTTTTTTCAGAAAATATTCCGCACACCCTTTTCCAATCCCGGAGCTTGTACCTGTTATCAATACATTCACTTTCTACCTTCTCCTCTATAAGTCCTCTTTTTAATTTCTCTATAAATTTTCCCCTATATAATCGCCTTTATGAACTTTTCTCTACAAATTTTCCTTATAAGTTCACCTTATGATCTCTCCATCATATTCTTCGGCAGCGCCTTTGTAAGTGTACTTACTACGAGCAGACAGATCACACGGTCAATATAATCTGTAAAGAACTGAACCACAAAGCATGCACCTACCATTCCAATCGGAGTTTTGGCAAGAAGCTGCACCAGAACCGTAGAACCTGATGATGTAATCCCGCCAAATAAGAATGCCGTAATGCAGGAACTTACAATCGTTGACGGCAACGTAATTACCAACGCCGCCACAAATATCCACCATTTTTCCGGCTTATATTTACGATATACCAGACCAGTCACCAGACCAAGAATGATACCGACAGGTGCGTAGTATAAAGAATATACGTCAACCGTCATTCCCATGAACAGACCACTGATTACATTCGGAAGCATTCCATAGACTGGTCCTAACGTAGATGCAATGAATACGGTTCCGATACTGTCCAGGTAGATTGGAAGCTTCAAAAATAATGCGATCTGCCCTCCAACCAGATTAATGCAGATTGCAAATGCAATGATGCAGATTTTGTATGTTGATACTCTATATGTTGATGTTTTTTTCATGACTTACTTCTCCTCGCTTATAACACATTTTTCAAAATATCCAGACTCTCAGCTTCTACTTCCAGTACTCTCGAAAGCATCATTTCGAAAAACCGGTATGTATCTACCTGTGTCAGTACTTTTGCATTCGCTTCTTTTCGGTAAAAATTCATCGAATCGACAACCGACTGCCCCAGTGATATCCCTTCTGTCTCAATCTGGACAAAAGACTCAAATCCTTCACAGATCGAAGGATCAATAAAATATGCTACAGCAAGAGGATCGTTAATCACACATCCGACGATGTGTTCCCACTGCCAGTGAAAATCAAAATAAAACTTTGTAATCTTCTTAATAAACGCACCTCTTTTTGCATTTATCCGGCACATATACTCCAGAATCGTTGGTGTCAGAACAATTTCTCTCGTCACGTCCAGACCAATCATATGGATCTTTCTTCCATTCTGGTACATTGCATCATATACTTTCGCTGCCGCATCCGGATCACACCAGTAATTGTATTCCGCTACCGGCGAACAATTTCCATGGCTTTTAAACGTCCCGCCCATAGACACGAATTCTTCGATCTGATCAAACGCAGCTCTGTCTTGTTCGAGCAATGTTGCAAGATTCGTCATTGGTCCAAGTGCTATTACGGAAATGTGCCCTTCTTTCAGCTTTGATGCAAGGAATTCTACTGCTCCCATCTCCTGACAAAATCCTTCTACTTCTGGTAAAAAGCTTTCACCAAGTCCATCTTCTCCATGCGTGTCAAGTGCATTGACATACTCCCGGCGCAGCGGTTTTTCTTTGCCTATATAGACAGGAACATCTAACCTGTCCATATGCTTCAGCACTTTTTTCGCATTTCCGAATCCCATCTCTACCGGACAGTTCCCGCATACAATGGTGATTCCAACTACCTCGAGTTCTTCCGACTGCAATGCCAGCATGATAGCCAGGCTGTCATCAATACCCGGATCACAGTCGATGATTACTTTTCTTTTTTCCATTTTTCTTTCCCTTTCTCAACCATTCAAAAGGCAAAAAAATACTTTTGCTTACAGAAACCCCATAACCAAAAGTAATCATACATGTTATGTACTTTGCCTAGTTTTTTATACTGGGAGGTTTTCGAACCAGTTCAAGACTATATTTTAGCATTTTTAAACAATATTGACAATATATTTACAGACAATCTACCGGACTGGACACCGGTCTTTTTCGAATGCATACCGACACCAAAAAGGACCGGCTGACCGGTCCTTTTCATTTATCATATGCTAATATTCTTAAGTCCTTATCTTACTTCGGTAAAAATCCCTTACTCGTCTTCACGATCACTTTATCAAATACCATAAACATCGATGGCAGTACAAAGATAACCACAATCATACTGATAACCGCACCTCTCGCCATCAGGATACACAGCGAGCTGATCATATCAATATTCGAATACAATCCGACACCGATCGTCGCTGCAAAGAAACTCAGTGCACTTACCATGACCGACTGTGCCGATGCACGGTGTGCAGTTGTGATTGCATCATATTTTTCTGCTCCGTGATTACGTTCTCTCTTATATCTTGTCGTCATAAGAATTGCATAATCCACAGTAGAGCCAAGCTGGATCGTGCCGATAACAATCGATGCGATGAATGGAAGCTTCGTTCCTGTATAATACGGAATTCCCATATTTACAAAGATTGCAAATTCAATAACGCCAACCAGAATGATCGGAAGTGAAATAGACTTAAACAGTATTAATATGATCACAAAGATAATACCAATCGATACCACACTGACCGTTTTAAAATCTGTATCTGTAATATCGATCAGATCTGCCGTCAGCGGTCCCTCACCGATCAGCATGCCTCCTTCATCATACTTATGTAAAATCTTATTCAGCTCTTTGATCTGTGCATTCAGTTCATCCGATGCTACTTTATATTCCGAGTTAACCAACAATAATTGATACTTATCATTCTTCAACATCTCGGTTACTGATTTCGGAATCATACTCTGCGGAATTGCCGGCCCGATCAATGCATCCAGTCCAAGTGCCCATTTGACTCCATCCACAGCATCCATCTTGTCGATCATCTTAGCCACATCTGCGGATTCAACCGAACTGTCCACGAGGATCATATGTGTCGTATTCATATCGTAATCTGCCTTCAGTTTTTCATTTGCAATGATACTCGGAAGATCCTTCGGAAGTGTCTCATCCAGATTGTAATAAACGGACGTGTGATTATTTCCATAGATTGCCGGGAATAAAAGTACAAGGAAAATGATCACATAGATCATATAGCGCTTCGTAACTTTATCCGATATTCTTCCGATGTCCGGAAGAAATGGCTTATGCATGGTCTTCGTGATCCATTTGTCACAGCTCAGGATCATGGACGGCAGGATTGTCACACAGGCAATCACACCAAGGATAACGCCTTTTACCATAACCACGCCAATATCCATACCCAGTGTAAATGTCATAAAACACAGTGCAATAAATCCGGCCACTGTTGTAACGGAACTTCCGATTACAGATGAGAATGTCTGGGATATCGCATGTGCCATTGCACGCTCTTTATCACCGTTATAACGGGCCTGCTGTTCTTCATAACTGTGCATCAGGAAGATGGAATAATCCAGTGTCACACCCAACTGCAGTACCGCCGCCAGCGCTTTTGTAATATACGATATCTCTCCAAAGAAATAGTTGCTTCCCAGGTTATACACGATTGCCATTCCGATACTCAGCATAAAAAGTAACGGGATAAAATACGAGTCCATCGTAAGTCCTAATACGATCACCGCCAGAACGACTGCGATCAGTACATATAACGGTGTCTCTTTCTCAGCCAGGTTCTTCGTATCCGTAACAATTGCAGACATACCACTTAAGAAACACTGCTTTCCGGCCAGTTTACGGATCTCCCCAATTGCTTCCATCGTTCCATCGGAAGAAGTACCCTCATCAAAGAAAATTGCCATCATCGTTCCCGTATCCGAATTAAATACTTCATAGACATCTTTCGGTATCATGCTCTTTGGCATACTGATATCTGCAAGAGAATCGTACCACAGAACCTTCTGCACATGATCTACTTTTTCAATCTTTGCTTTTAATGCCGATACATCTTTATCTTCCATTCCGTCCACGATAAACATCGAAAAAGCACCGGTTCCAAAGTCTTTAACCAGAATATCCTGCCCTTGCATCGTCTCGATATCTTCCGGTAAATATGTCAGCACATCATAATTGACTCTTGTATTCACATATCCAAGTCCCGCCGGAATCAAAAGTAAGATACTGATAATCAGTATCGGGATTCTGAACTTCACTACCTTTTTACCAAATGCAACCATATTCATAACCGCCCCTCCTTTTATGACCTTTTCTTTACAGTCTTTTTTATTGCTTTTTACACCTGCCAGTATTTTTGACTATTGGTCATTTTTATTTAATTGCAATATACATCAAAAAAGACCAACAGTCAATACAGTTTTTGACTATTGGTCATTTTTATTCTTATATTTCCAACATTCCAAGTCTTGCCAGAACCTTCAGATCCATGTTCTTTACATTGTCTCCAAACTGGATACGGATGTGCTCACCTTTCATATCTACAACGACACCTTCGCCGAATTTCTTATGCTTTACAATCATGCCTTCTCCAAGTGCATCCGCAAGTTCCTGATAACTTTTTCCCGGCTGCTTCTGAGATCTATGCCCGGTGCCGTATCCATGATACATTCCATTTTCCTTTACGCCATATGTTTCCGCCGGACTATAATCTCCCCATTTTTTTATTCCTGCATATTCTTTTTGCTGATTCTCCCTCAGATTCCGCTTTCCCAGCAGCTCACTGCAGAATTTGGATGGCTTATTCGTCGTAAATACATTCAGCTGATTCTTTGCCCTGGTCACACCTACATAGAAAAGTCTTCTTTCTTCCTCATAAGTTTCAAGTTCTTCTTCCGATGCCGTCCGCGGATTTGTCAGAACTTTTTCCGGCAGTATTCCATCCATAACATCCAGAAGATAGACGCTATCATATTCCAGACCTTTACTCGCATGCATGGTAGATAAAATAAACGGACACTCCTTATCTGATACTTTTTCCTGAATGATCATTCTCAGTTCTTCCAGCCGTTCCAGTAATTTTTCCGGAGATTCTACCCTGCTTCCAATCAACTTAACCGTCTCCAGCTTATTCGTATTCATCCCCATTTTCTGCAGATAATCCTGATATCCCATATATATCAGAATCTGATTCACCGCCTCATCACCCGTCATATTTAAGATACGCACCATCTGACGTTTCAGATTACGGATATTATCTTCCTGATATTTCTCCAGATTGCCGTATTTTAATGCTGTATCCAGCACCTCCATATCTTTCTCCTGACTGATCTGTGCATATCTTAATGCATCCTTCTTGTTAAAGAACAGTTTCAGCCGGTAATAGATCTGCATGAATAGTTCCGTATCCTTTGGATTCATTGCAAACCGGATGATATTCTGCACATCCAGAACCGTCCGATGGGTAAAAAAGGAAAGTTCTGCATTCCGCATGCGATATGGAATATTCTTCCTCTCCAACAGATCGATCAGCGGAATTGCACACTCATTATCCCTGTACAGAACTGCTGTCTCCGTCACCGGTGCATTTGCCCTGCCCCTACGTTCCTCCGATCCGTTCATGCCGGCCATTCCGGCCGTACATGCCTGTGCCACCTTCATCAGATACACATACTGTGCTTTCCTGGATTTTAATGAAATTTCTTTAATATCCGGTCCGGCTTCTCTTGCAGCTCTCATATGTTTTTCATGACGGAGTGAATTCTTCTGAATGAATTTATCTGCTGCTTCTACAATCTTTGCATTCGAGCGGAAATTTTCTTCCATCAGAAGGACTTTTGCCCCCGGATGATTCTTTTCAAATGACAGTAGTGCTTTCGGATAAGCCGCACGGAATCCATAGATACTCTGATCCTCATCTCCCACCATAAAGAGATTACCGGTTCCTGCTGCCAGCAAAGCAATGACCGCATGCTGGATTTTAGACGTATCCTGCGCCTCATCCACACAGATATACGGATACAAATTCTGAAAATAAGCAAGCAGACCAGGATCCATCCTCAGCATCTTGTATGCATATAACATCTGATCATCATAATCCATCCAGTTTTGTGCCCTCATCTGCCTGCAATATTCATGGTAGATTTCCCCAATCCGAATATCTGACTCTTCCTCTAATTTCTGAAGTTCTTCTTTATTCAGCATCATATTCTTAACATATGTGATCAATGTTCTTACATTCTTCAGATCACTCTCCGCCGGATATCCCATACCATGCTCCTGACAGATTTTAATTAACATGGCAGTCGTAGCCTTTTCATCCTTCACCAGTTCAAACGGTGTCTTTCCGATCCGTCTTCCATAATACTGGATGATCCTTGCACAAATTCCGTTGATCGTACGGAATTCCAGTCTCTTTGCCATCTCCTCACCAAATCGGTCTGCAAATCTCCTGGACATGTCCTTTGTTGCCGCAACCGTATATGTAACCGTAAGTATACTCTCAGGACGTATATTTTTACAATAGATCATATATCCCAGACGTGTCACCAGTACCGTAGTCTTTCCCGATCCCGGTACAGCAAGAAGCAGTACCGGCCCTTCCGTGCTCTGTACTGCTTCTTTTTGCTGTGCATTTAACTGTATCGGAAATATTGTTTCAAATTCTTTCCATTCCATATATTACCCAAGTACTCCTTTTAATGTGTGCATCAATATATTGATGTCAACCGGCTTGGCTACATATCCATCCAGTTCCGGCATCTGGATATCCATCAGAATTGCATCATAGTAACATTTCGGTTTTTCTTTTACCGACAGCTCAAATACCGCCTGAATGGAATGTATCAGTTCTTCAAAATCTCCCTCTTCCGCCTTTAACGTTACCTTTCCACCTTCAATCCTTGCCATCTCCAGAACATAATTGATGATCGACAACAAAAATGTACTGGACGTATGAATCTTTTCAATATAATCCAATGCACGTTCCTTTTCATCAATATGTTTTTTCAAAAGATCGGAAAAGCCCATGATCGCATTCATCGGTGTACGGATATCATGACTTATATTGAACATAAATCTTGTCTTAGCTTCATTCGCCGCTCTTGCATCATCTACCGCTTTCCTTTGCGAGTCTTGCTTTCTTCTCGCCGGATTCTGCAGCATATATTTATTTCAAGATAAGACACCGCATACATAACTTTGTCCGCTACTTTCCCGGGAAACTCCCGATATTGATTTTATTATACTCTATTCTCATAACAGACGCATTATATTTATTAGTTTTTACATTTTTCTGAATCCTTTATGTTAATTTACGGATCCATTTATAACTCCTGAAACGCAGGAATATCGGAATACATTTAAAGAACTGGTCTGACTGCACTACAAGTACAACCATCTCTACCGGTAGTTTCCATACAAATGCCGATAAAAATGAAAGCGGCATCACAATTCCCCAGACCGATATGAAGTTCATATACATGGAGAACTTCGTATCTCCACCGCCCTGTATCACTCCGACAGACACCGGCATCTGATAAGACATTCCGACCATAACCACACTCATGATCTCAATGAAATGGTTCGCCAGAACTGCTGCCGTATCGGTTAATTTATACATGGACAGAAGCGGTTCCCTGAGTATGAATAATAAGAATCCTAATACGATTCCAATCAGAAGATCAATCACCGAAAGTGTTCTTCCGTCTGATTTCACTCTTTCGATATCACCGGCTCCGATATCTTTTCCGATCACAACAGCAGATGCCGAAGATATGGCGATCACGATTACTTTCAGATACTGGAAAAATGTGCTGGATACGGAATTGGCTGCAATCGCATCTTCAGACAGATGTCCCAGTATCGCCGTCTGCAACGGCACCGAGATTGCCCATATCATACTTGCACACACGATTGGATATGCAACCTTAAAAAATGCACCCCACATTTTTTTATTTTCTGCAGCAAATACTGTCTGTAACAAATTACCATTAAACAGCCGGACTTTCTGATCTGCCTTCCATATATACACCACTACGATCAACAATTCCAGTACTCTTGCCGTCAGAGTTCCGACAGCCGCTCCCCGTATTCCCATCTCGGGAAACCCAAAGCGTCCAAAGATCAGCGTATAATTGATACATCCGTTGGTGATCAGCGATACAACCGATATAACAAATGATATCTTCACTGTCTCCACACTACGGAGCATTGCAATCAGCAGATTACTGATCATGAACAACGCAAAACTCCATTTCAAAAGTCCCAGGTACTTTTCCCCTTCTGCGATGATCTCCGGCGATGTCGTGAATATCCTCAAAAGCTGCTCCGGAATGCAGCTGCACAGTATCAGTACAATTACTGCAATCACCAGACTGATAATCATTGCTACTCCCGTCAGTTTCCTGATTGCCCCAGTCTCTTTCTTTCCCCAGTACTGTGAGCATACCGTCACCAGCGCATTTCCGATAGAGAGCGCCAGCTGGTTCACAATAAAGAATATCTGGTTCACTGTCGCCGCACCGGATAATGCATTCTGTCTGTAGCTTCCAAGCATGATATTATCCAGCATATTCACACTGTACGCCACCAGGTTCTGGAGTGCCACAACCAGCATCAGCCGGAAAAATGTCTTATAAAAGTTCTTATCTTTTGTAAAAAAAGATGTTTTTGCAATTCCCATTATTTTAACAGATTTCTTACCATCTCTGCATCAAATGTAACAGACTTCACATGATCTACTTCTATCTGATACAGGGCATTTGCCGCAATGTGCTCTGCTGCCTGCTCCAGATCACGGATTCCGGATGTATTGGAATATAATCCGATCACTTCTTCCAGACCTTCTTCACTCATGATACACTCATCTTCTCTGAGACTCATTCTCTTTAATACTTTCGGAAGTGCAAATTTGGAAAAGATCACTTTCTTCTCTTCTGGTGTATAATCCGGGATATCGATCACGGCAAAACGTGACATCAACGGTGCACTGATCTGAGACTTGTCATTCGCAGTCGCGATCGGGTATACACCTACCGTCGGGATCATACACTCGATATAGTTGTCTGTAAATCCAAGGTTGTCCAGTAATGTCAGAAGTACATCGGCCGGATTGCCATTACCTTTTCCAGATGCAGCTTTATCAAGCTCATTGATGATGAATACCAGATTGGATTCTCCCGCCATGGCAAATGCATCCATAATGATACCGGTCTTTGCATTAGCATAGATACGTGAACTTCCTGTCAGCTGCTCTGGATCATTGATCGAACTCATATCCAGTGTTGTCCATGGAAGCTTCAGGATACGTGCCACCGCATAGGCAATCTGTGATTTACCGGTTCCGGCCGGTCCTACTAACAGAAGTCCATATGCCGGTAATGTATGTGTACGGTTGATCTGGATGACCGTCTCGATGATTCTCTGTTTTACGCGTTCCATTCCGTAAAGCTCTTCGTCAAGGATACGACGTGCTTCATCCGGATCGATCGCTTCAAAATAATTGCTCTTCCACTGCACATTCATCATAATAGAAAGCGCTCTCTGTGCATGGCGTCTTTCTTCCGGTGATACTTCATGGGAACGTGCCACGGCAAGATTACGTCTTGCCCAAAGGCGGATATTATCCGGAAGGGTTCTTCCTGCACAGTTCATGAAGTCAGTGATGCTCTGAAGGCTGGTAAGCTTCATGTCATCTCCTGCTTCGTCTTCATCTTCATCATTCTCCTCTTCTGCCGGTGCATTACTTGCCAGAAGACGATCGATCATGAACTGCAGGAATCCATCTTCTGCAGATAACTTTGTACCTCCGCCAAATGCGATCTCGCGGATCTTGTATACTGCATATCCTTCTTCTGTATTCTCCCCTGAAAGACGTACATTGATATGGTTCTCTCCGAGCCATTTTAACAGGCTTACAAATCTTGCATCGATCTTTAAGATGTCTGCACTTACCGTTCCGTCTTCCTGCTGGAATTCGAATGATGTTCTCTTGATTGGATTAGTGAATACACCGCAGGAATGGTGATTCCATCCGCGGATCTTATTATCCAGAACCATCATAGGTTTCTCTGCTGTTGCCTCATTTTCATTCGAGCGGATCACGGTATACGTGCATTCCGCTGATTTATTTTCGTCCGGTGTTGAGTTAAAATCAAAAACTGGCATATCGTTTTCTCCTTTGTTTCCTTATTATTTTAATTTGATTTTCTTTGTATCTTTCTATATTCTTTATATCTATGCATATCCTTGCAGATTTTTTCGTATATTCCGTGCATATCATGTATAGTTTATCATTCTTCCAGATTCTTTCCAAGTCTGATTTTTTCCATTTTCTTCACAAATTCCTCATCCGCATGGTCAAACAGATAGTTCCGGTCACTGACCCGCTGCTTCTCATTCTCTTCTTCAATCAGTTTTCTTGTATATTCAATCTCCTCCAGAAAATCTCTCGAAGAAATACGGGTTCCGCCCTGCCCCATCGTGATCACCTGCTCTACCCCGTCGGAGGTCACAACCGTCACATGATACTTTCTTCCGATATGATGAACGACCTTTTCAATATACTGATCGGCTGTCTCCGCCTCTTTGGTATACACAACATGGATATTATGATACTTCTGGATCTCCAGTGCATAACCTTCCACCTTGTATGCATCAAACACCAGGATCAGTACACATTTCTTATATCCCTGATAATTGCAAAGGATATCCATCAGCTTGTCCCTTGCAGCCTCGATGCTGACTTTCGCCAGTTCTTTCAGTTCCTCCCATGCAAAGATGACATTGTAACCATCAACCAGCAGATATTCCTGCATGACTTCTTCTTTTTTACGCTGTTTTTTCGCATACTCGCTTTCGTAGGTCTGTGATGTCAGTCCACCTTTTCTTTCTACTTTGCCGTATGTCCGGATGAAGATTTCTTCCAGTTCTTTTTCTTCTGCTTTTGAATAGATCACCGGTGTTCTTGCAGCTCTCGGCATCTGACGTGCAGCCTGTTCGGACTGTCTCTTTGCCTCTTTTAGTGCACGTTCCTTTTCCAGCTGATTTTCCAGATGCATATATTCCGCCACCTGATTCCATGGAACATTGAATCCTGCACCATGGGAACAGAAAACAGAGCCTGTCGGGTTCTCGATGTCACGTTCCGGATCATAGCCCATCTCTTCAATCACTGCTTCTGCATTCCGGCAAGATTCATAGCCACGGAATGTACAGGTCAGATGTCCCTGTCCTCTTGTATAAGAATTCACTTCCATCTGATAATCCCGCATACCGGTAAC
>CAKRAT010000054.1 GCA_934295165.1 uncultured Dorea sp.
ATATAAAAAAGTAAAGAAAGGAGTGATACTATGGCGTCAACCCAGGTAACCCCTACCCGTATGGAACTGACCAGGACCAAGAAAAAGCTGGTCACAGCCATAAAAGGTCACAAACTTCTGAAAGATAAACGAGACGAACTGATGCGTCAGTTCCTGGATCTGGTAAAAGTGAACATGGAACTTCGGGAAAAGGTAGAAGCAGGTATCCGTTCGGCCAATAAGAACTTCGTCATAGCCAAAGCCGGAATGGACGAAGCAACCCTGAACACGGCACTGATGGCGCCGAAGCAGGAAGTAGATCTTGAAGTCGGACAGAAGAATGTCATGAGTGTAGACATTCCTGTATTCGAGACGAAGACCAGAACTGCCGATGCGAATGACATCTATTCCTATGGATTCGCATTTACATCGAGTGATCTGGATGGGGCCGTAAAGTCTCTGGCAGATATCCTGCCGGATATGCTGAAGCTTGCAGAGACAGAAAAAGCCTGCCAGCTTATGGCGGCCGAGATCGAGAAGACCCGAAGACGTGTCAACGCCCTGGAGCATGTGATCATTCCGGAAGCGCAGAAGAATATCAAGTATATTACGATGAAGCTGGACGAGAATGAACGAAGCACCCAGATCCGTCTGATGAAGGTGAAAGATATGATGCTGGAGGAAGCGCATCATTATAAAGAAAAAGAGTAAAAGACTATATTGAAGAAATCCGCAGAGGTAAGCCTTCTAGCTTGCATCTGTGGATTTTTTTATGTCAGAATAAGCCGGAAAAATAGTTAAAACCCATTCTTATTGTACGCAAATTCATTGACAAACCACTACTTTGTGATACAATATAGTTAAGAACTACTATAGTATACAAGGTAGGTGAAAATATGTATGATAAATCACAATTAATGAAGGGAACTTTAGAAGGATGTATCTTGCAGATTTTATCTGAGACAGTTACATACGGATATGAGATTGTAACGACATTGACAGAGTTCGGATTTGAAGATGTAAAAGAGGGAAGTATTTATCCATTACTCGTACGATTGGAAAAGAAGGGGATGATTTCTTCAGAGCTACGGCCATCGCCGCTTGGACCAAAACGAAAGTATTATTCATTAACGGCTGAAGGAGAGGCATATTTGCAGGAGTTTATTAAATGTTGGACGGAAGTACAATCATCAGTAAATAAAATTTTGAAAAAGGAGGGGTAGATTATGTTGACGAAGAAGAATAAAAGAATGGTTCGGAAGATGAAAAAATACATCAAGACATTCCCACTTACAGAAAAAGAAATTGACCAAATGATTGAAGATATCACTGGAATGGCGGAAGAAGCACAGGAGCGTAATGAAGATTTTGAAACCGTACTGGGAAAGTCGGTTCATGAATTTTGTGATGATCTGATTTATTCTGTAGGAGGAATCAGAGCACCGGGAGGACGGAAATTAATTAGAGGAACTTCGATATATTTTCAATTGTTGGGACTTTGGGGAATTGTAGGTTGTTTGATTAATGTTTGTTTTTTGGCTGGAGAACGTGTACACACATTATGGATGCTTGCAATTTCAATAGGCATCTGGTATCTGGGACATTATGGGGAAGCAAACTGTAATAATACAGAAAAAACAAAACAGTTAACGGCAGGAATTGTTATCTATATGGGTATTAATTTGTTAATGTATTGCAATGAATTTATCTTTGTAATAGATAAAGGGAAAGCATTTTTGAGAACGTCGGATTTTCCGATTTTAATTATTGGAATGATTATTAATTTGGGCCCGGCAATTTTGTATCTGCTTGGGGCAAGAAGGAACAGGCCGGCAGAAAAGCGGATGGAAGTTGTGGATAGATAACAAAGCTGGGGTTCCGTTTTCTTTCAGGGGTTGGACATATGAAGGTATTATTGAAAATAATAAAAGAAGACAATCATTATGGTTACACATGACCCACAGATGGCAAGTTATTGCAGCCGGTTGATTCTGCTGAAAGATGGAACGATATTGGAAGATCTGAAGAATAGTAAAAATCAGGAAGCATTTTATCAGAAGATTCTTGGAAAGATGAAAGAGTTGTAAATGGTACATTGATTAATATTTGTTGATATGTTAATATATATCAAAGCATATTTCAAAAAAATCAACGGTATATAAAAAACGGACATATACCATCTATAATCTAATTTTATTTCAGAAATCTATGCTTTTATACCAATTATTTGTAAAAAGCAGGAGATGGCTGAAAAAGTAAGAAGACATCCTCCTGCATACAGGAGGAAACAGAATATGGCGAAAAGAAAGAGTCAGAAAAGACGTAATCAAAAGTATCAGGTAAACAACCGTCAGCTAAAGGCGAAACGAGCATACAAAGATACGATTTTTAGAATGTTATATCATGACAAAGAAAATCTGTTATCATTGTATAATGCAGTGAATGGAAAAGATTATACAGATCCGGAAGAGTTGCAGATTGTTACATTGGAAAATGCGATTTATATGGGAATGAAGAATGACCTGGCATTTATCATGGATATGAATTTATATCTGTATGAACACCAGTCAACATATAATCCGAATATTCCACTTAGAAATTTGTTCTATATTGCAGATGAGTATCAACGATTAGTGGTTCGTAAATCATTATATTCAACTGTAATACAGAAGATACCAACACCGAGATTTTTAGTATTTTATAATGGGACAAAAGAAGTGGAAGATTGTAGTGAATTCCGGTTATCTTCTGCGTATGAGAACCCGACAGAAGATCCTGATCTGGAATTAAGAGTAACCATGTTGAATGTAAATGACGGTCATAACCCAGAATTGATGGAACACTGCAGAACATTAAAAGAATATGCACAGTATGTGGCCAGAGTCAGAAAATATGCAGGAAAACAGGATGTTACATTGGAAGAGGCAGTGATACGAGCAGTTGATGAATGCATAGAAGAAGGGATTCTGGCAGAGTTTTTATTGAAAAATAAGACAGAGGTGATCAAAGTGAGTATCTATGAATATGATAAAGAGTTTGAAGAAAAGAAGTTGAGAAAAGCAGAGTATGAAGCCGGAAGACAGGATGGAATTGAAATTGGAAGACAGGACGGAATCGAGATCGGAAGACAGGATGGAATCGAGATCGGAAAGAAGGAACTTCTGGAAAGTCAAGTCGAAAAGAAGTGGAAAAAAGGAAAAACAATAGAGCAGATAGCAGATGATTTGGAAGAAGAGGTAATAATAATTCAACGGATTATAGAAGCATTAAGCAAGAAAAAGGAAGAAGAATAATTTAAAATCACCCCTCTCTGGAACGGGAAGTTCCGGAGAGGGATTTTTTTATCGCCATTCGTTCGTGAGGAGCTGTCAGTGGCAGGTCTTGTAGATGCAATGAAAAAGGGATAGAAATATTCGGGGACAATATATAGAAACAGAAGAGTATAATAATATATTGACAGAACATATGTTCTGATTTATAACAAAGATATAGACAAACAGGAGGTAAAAGCATGAGAAGAGAAATAAGAGTACGAAATGTAACGTGGAAAGATTACGGAATATCAATAAATCTACAGAAAGAATTAAAAGCTTTCTGCCTCCAATACGGAGAAAAGAAGAAAAAAGGAATATTATTAACAGATTGTGAGATGATCGAATCTGCGGCAGAAGAGACAAGTCCGCAGTTGGGAAAATATCTGCTGAAAAGTGTAACAAAAGATCTTAGTTATGAACAATTGGAGTATGATACGCAATACGGTCGTATTCCGGTTGGAAAGACTGATTTCTATGGATATCGTCGCAAGTTCTTTTTTATTTTGTATCAAAAGAAAATTGGGGACAAACAGAACGTATGTTCGAAATATAATGAGGTCAGGCAAGAGGAACTGACATAAAATACAGAACGAGCATGGCTTTTAATCGTCATCCGTTCAGCAGGATCTGTAGAAGTTGGATTCTGTAGATGGAAGTGCCGAATGCTTAAAAAATAAAAAGCAGGAGGAACTAAGATGAGAGAACAGATTTTAAGAGAACTTACAGAAAAAAGAGATCAGTGTGTGAAACATTTCCGGATGAATGAAAAAGGTGTGGCGGCGGCAGTATATCCGGAGCCGGTACACTATGAAGAAAATGGGGAATGGAAAGAAATTGATAACCGTCTGGAGTCGGCAACAGAAGAAGGACGTGAAATATTCACGAACAAAGCATCTGATATGAAAGTGAGGTTTGCATCAGAAGCGGGAGACGGAGATCTGGTAAGTGTAGAGAAAAATGGTATGAAGGTGTCGTGGGAAATGGAAGATCCGGAAGACAATGATTCCGGACGGGCAAGAAAGAAAAAGTGCAAATTCCGCGTGCTGACAAAAGAAGACCATGAAGAAACGATTGAATTTCCGGAGAATACGGAGAATGAAAAAGGAATTGAAACGCAGAAAAATGAAGAGGAAACTCTTGATACAGACAGTATCTGGCCTATGTTAGGAGTGAAAAATCTTGTCGGAGAAGGAATTTATGAAGAAATTCTGGATGGTGTTGATGTGCAGTATATTGTACAGGGACAGAGATTAAAAGAAAATATCTGTCTGAAAAATCCGGAAGCTGCACAGCAGACGCTGGCATTCCGCTTCCGTCATCCCGGACTTCAGATGCAGACAGAAGAAGATGGAAGTCTTGGATTGTATAAAGAAGGAGAAAAGGTATTCTGGTTTGAAAAACCTTATATGTATGACAGTGAAGGCATTGTATCATCGGATGTAACGATTACAGCAACAGAAGATGTGCAGGGAACAAGAGTTGTGATAGAACCGGATAAGGACTGGCTGATGGAAGAAGGAAGAAGTTATCCGGTCATGATAGATCCGGTGACAGAGACAAGTAAGAACTATACAAGCATTGAAGATACATATATTTTTACAGGTGGAGGTGTATCAGAAGATCCGTCTAAAGTATATGCTCACGGTTCATTTATAGCAGGAAGATTAGACGGAGACGGAATTGCAAGAGCACTATTGAAGTTCAAGAATCTTCCTGATATTGGGAATGGTTCTATTATATATGCAGCAACCATGTATATCTGGCAGTATGAATATTCTGCAGATAAAGTCAGCAAAATTCCACTTCTGGCACAGGAGATTATCAGCGACTGGACAGAAAAAGATGCAAGGTGGAGTAATCAGCCGGGAGTATCCGGGGATATTCTGGATTATAAAGAAGTGGGCCAGGTAAAAAATGGAAATACAATTATGATTACACCGATTGGATTTGATGTAACAAGACTGGTAAGAAAATGGTATAACACAGGGGTAAATCATGGAATCATGGTCCGTTCACAGGTGGAATTCGAAGAGAAAGCTTACGCAAGATTTTATTCTTCTGATTACCCTCATTTATCTTCCGATCAGTATCCGGGTGGAATCTTCTATTACCGTGATGTGACGGGGCTGGAAGATTATCTGAGTTTTCATGAACAGCCTCTGGGACGTGCAGGTACAGGGTATACCAATGATTATACTGGAAATGTAATCTGGGTACATTCCGACGCAGAGACAACAGGAGGCACGGCAACCGCGGTGATCAGACATGTATATAATTCATGTGAGTCTGCCGTAGATAACGGACAGGGATATGGATGGCGTCTTAGCAGCATGCAGAGACTGGAAAAGACTGCAATTGAAAAATACCCATATGTTTATACAGATGAAGATGGAACCAGACATTATTTCTATAAAGACGATACAGATGGAAATAAGTTAAAAGACGAAGATGGATTGGGCCTTGTAATCACAGTTGAATCCGGGAAGGATGATAAGTATGCAATGATCATGGAGACAAAAGATAAAATCCGCTATATATTTGCAAGAGATGGATCATTACGTTTTGTCAAAGATTCGGACGAGAATCAGGTTGCGTATGTGTACCGCCAGATTAATGGAAAAAAATGTCTGGATTATATAGAAGACGGTACCGGATCGAGAATCAGGATACAGTACGGAGCTTCCGGTGTGGCAGAAAGAGTTGCAGCGATACAGGATGCGGCAGGAAGATGGCTGGGAAAGACATTCCATGACATTCATCCTGAAAAAGTCAGAGAAGATTACTGTCGCAGCAGGCATCAGTCAGGCAGCTGGAACACTCTGGGTAAGTGGTATGCAGCTGGAGGCAGGAGAGGCCGCGAACAAATTAAATCTGATTATGAATACCGGATTTGAACAGCAGACAGGAACGCAGCCGGAGAACTGGGAATATGCATCAGCCGTAACCGGAGATAAGCTGAAAGACGATCTGCAAAGAAAAAAATGCGCGGTACTCAAAGGACGCAGAGATGCCCAGCTGTATTGTATGCAGTATGTACACGTAAGCGGAAAAAAGGATGAGGTATACAGCGTCAGCGGATGGATGAAAGGCTATGGTATTCCGGATAAAAAATATATGATCGAAGTGAAAGTAAAAGGAAAATCAGGAAATCTGAAAAGCTATACATTTAACTGTAACCCGAATATTGATGACTGGCAGTTTGTATGCGGTGTATTCCGTACAGAAGAAGATTATCAGGAGATTCAGGTATTTATCCAGTATGATAATCAATTGAATGAAATCTTAATTGACGGAGTACAGTTGATCCGTGATGACGGGGAAAGTTATGTGTATGACAATGAGGGAAACCTGCTCAGTGCAAAAAGTGCAGCAGAAAAAGCAGGGTTCAGCAGCAACAAATCCGGAAATGTTACCAGAATGGGTGGTATTGATGGTACAGCGTTCGAATATGGCTATGATTCGAAAGATCACTTAATTCAGGCTGTGAATTCTGAAGGTGTAAGATATTCCTTCGAATATAAGAATGGAAGAACTGTGGCAGACAATATCGAACCGGGAAGGTTATATTATCTCAGAGAAAAAAGTTCTGGAAATTATATGGATGTAGAGGGTGCATATACAACTGCAGGGACCAAAGTACAGATGTATCCGTTCAATGGAAGCAGTGCCCAGAGATTCCGAATTACAGAGCAGGAAGATGGATATCTCAGACTGGAACCGCAGAATGCACCTGGAACGAGTCTGGATCTGTATGGAGCATCTGGAACGGACGGTACGGCTATTGATATCTATACAGATAATGGAACAGATGCCCAGAGATGGATGCTGAAGAAGAATGAAGACGGAATCTGGAAGATCCATAGTAAGATTACAGGAGAACAGATGGCTGTATCAAATGAAAATAAAAGTACGGTGTCCGGAACACCACTTAAGAATATCTCTCTTTCCGATGAAAAGAATGGACAGGACTGGTATCTGGAGAAAGCAGAAGATGAAGGACAGCCGGTGGGAATGTATGCAGAAGCCGGAAAAGGGATTGGAACCGTAACACCGGGAAGAGTCTATTACATCCGCGAAAAGAGTTCCGGTAATTATCTGGATGTATATAATGGAGTAATGGAACCGGGATCAAAGGTACATGTCTATCCATTCAATGGAAACGATGCCCAGCGTTGGAAAGTGTTGGATTGCGAGGATGGATATCTCAGACTTATGCCGGAAAAGGCACCGGGACTGAGTCTTGATATATATAATGCATCGACCACAGAAGGCGCATCGGTCCAGATCTATACAGACAATGGAACCGGGGCTCAGAGATGGAGACTACAGCCGTTAAAAGGTGGAAGTTACCAGATCAGCAGTAAGATCACAGATAATAAAAAAGGTCTCACAGATGAAAAACAGGGAATAGCAGACAGCGTCTTGATCAAGAATTGTACTTTAGCGGAAGAAAATGTGGGACAGGAATGGTATTTTGAACCGGCGGATGAAGGAAAAATCTCTGACAGTCCGGCAGATGGACAGGTAGTGAGCATCCGTGCACGCCATTCGGGACAGTATATAGATATGATGAGCAGCAATACAGAAGAAAATACCAGTGCAATCCAGTATTATCATAATGGAAGAAAGAATCAGAAATACCGTATGAAGGCATGTGGAGATGGATATTATTATTTATTGCCACTGTATGTGGATGGCATGGCTGTCTCAAAAAAGACAGATGAAGACAGACTGGTCTTACGAAAGTACGAAGAAGGAACCGAAGATCAGATGTTCCGTTTTGAAGAAGTAGAACCGGGAAAAGGAACCGGATATGTAATGATCTGTAAGAATACCGGCAAAATGGCAGGCGTAAAAGACGGATCCCGTATCAAAGGTGCAGAGATTACACTGACAGAGAAAGGAACTGTTCAGAGACATCAGTGGTGGATCCTGGAATCAGTCAGTGACCGTATGGAATCATCTATGGAATATACCTCCGACGGAAGACAGATCCGGCAGATTACAGATGTACGAGGGGCACAGACAACATTTACCTATGATGATGACAACAGACTTTTGAAAAAAGTAACAGATCCGAAAGGAACAGAGACTACTTATGAGTATGATCCGAATACAGATCAGATGACACGGGTAATAAGAAAAACAGACCAAGGAAACAGAGAGATAGTATATACCTATGATGGAGACAAGATCCAAAGCATCCAACGGAACGGAATGGAATATGGATATGAATACGATGCATATGGAAATCAGACAGCAGTTAAGATTGCCGGTGTCCGTATCGAACAGACCAGCTACCGGAATAAAGATGGAGTAGAAGACAAGATTACTTATGCAACCGGTGAAAGTATCCGCAATGTATATGATTTCGAAGAACGCCTGACAGGACAGTATCTGGTACATGCAGATGGAACAGAAGAAAAGTTATATACGAATACATTCGATAATTATGGAAATGTAATTGTACATGAAGATGAACGAAATGGAATGACATACCATTACCAGTATGATCTGATAGGACGTGTTCTGGGAAATGAATCTTCAGATGGCATGAAATTAATGACATCCTATGATAAAAAGAATCGTGTAGAGCAGAGTATCAGCCGTCTGGACGGAAAAGGACATCAGATCCGATACATTTATGGGGATGTTGGAAAACAGCAGAAACCGGGACTTGGATATGGTGTGGAACTCGATAGTACAGAGCGTATTACCTACATTTATGATATTCTTGGAAGATATACCAGTAAGATCCTAAGCCTTCCAAACGGAGAAAAGAAAGAGATCGGATATACCTACACACCGGGAGCAGAAGAAGGCACAACGACTGCGCTGGTGAGATCCGTATTACAGAATGGCGTGGAAGTATTCTATCACTATGATAATGCGGGCAACATTACCGAAGTACTTGAGAAGACGGAAGATCACACACAGCCGGCGGTTCATTACACTTATGAGTACGATCAGTTGAATCAGCTGATCCGGGAAGAAGACCTGTTCGCAGGAGTAATGAATACATATGAATATGATGCGGGTGGCAATCTTCTGAGCTGTAAAAAGTACAGTGTGCGTGATGGAGAACAGCAGCTACTTGCGGAAGACCGCTATGAATATCAGGGTGCATGGACAGATCAGATGACATCTTTCAACGGAGAGCCAATCACCTATGACGTAATGGGAAATCCACTGCAATATCGTGGAATGACAATGACCTGGGAAAAAGGGAAAGATCTGATAAAATTAGTGAAAGATGGAAATGTGGTTCAGTATGTATATGATACAGATGGACGTAGAATTCAGAAGACCGGTCCGGAAGGAACCACACATTACTATCTGAATGGAAGTGCCGTGATCGCACAAAGGACGGATAACGGAGAAAGAATGGACTTCCTGTATGACGATAAAGGAAATGTCTTTGCACTGGAATATGAAGGAAGCCTGTATTTTTACAGACTGAACCTGCAAGGAGATGTTCTTGGAATCATTAACAGTGACGGAAAGGAAGTAGTAACTTATAGTTATGATAGCTGGGGAAGACCACTTACCACAAATGATAATTCGGGAATTGGACTGGCAGTAAAGAATCCATTCCGTTACAGAAGCTATTATTACGATGAAGAGACGGGATTTTATTATCTGAATGAGAGATATTATGATCCGGAAGTTAAGAGGATAATTTCAGCAGATGCCAATATTAATCTTATGATGAGTGCAGAATTCAATGGAAAAAACCTGTATCTGTATTGTGATAATAATCCGATATTAAGAAAAGATGATGAAGGTGAGTTCTGGCATATCATAGCAGCAGGAGCAGTTTCAGCGGCAATTGGAATGGGAACAACCATTGCACAAAATATTATAGATGGGAATGACTGGAAAGATGGATTGGTTGAATCGGCAGTAACGGGATTTGTATCGGGCGCAATAGCAGGAAGTGGCTTAGGTCTGACAGCGCAAAATGTGGCACAGGCAGCAGTGACGGTTGCAGCAGATGGATATGATTTGTGGAAGAAAAGTAAAACAAAAGAAGGTATTACAGCATATGATATAACTTTTGCAGTCATGGATGTTGCGGTAGGTGTAAAAGATGGAATGCCAAAGAAAGGAAAGCTGGGAGAGAAAGGGGATTTAGAAAAATGGCAAGATGGATGTAGGGCAATGAAAGAATATCATGATAGTGCTGAGAATCTAAAAACAGGCAAAAAAGGAGGAAAAAGAGGAGTAATTGAAAGAAAAAGAGAAAAAGTTATAAAAAATAGAAAGAGAGTTGCAAGTTATTCGGTGAAGAGGACGTTACCGAGTGGATTGTCCAATGCCTATGCGGTTGCTAAATATGTAATTCAAAAAAAGGGAAAGAAATATTATAAAAAATTCAAAAAATGGTTAAGAAAATTTAGATAGAAAAGATAAGGCATGCTATAGATGTGAGGTCTTCAATTCATGGACAAAGTTGGTGTTGGGATTTATTCCTAGCACCAATTCTTATATAACCAATGTTTTTAATATACAGAGATCAATGAATTTCATAACATCTTTAACTGTTATACACAGGATAGTATACAATAAAACCGTAAAGAAGCGTCCTGCATAAGATGAGATTATAAGTACGGTGTGAAAACTCTTTTCTCTTTGCGGTCAACGGAAGTTGTAGCTATAACAAGGAGAAATGTTTGTCAGAAGTATTTAATTTGTTGTATACTAATAAAGCAGAAGTTGGATGGTTTAAGAAAACTATTTTAGAAGAATATTTGCAAAAAATAGAAAGGATGAGGCATTTGTCATAGATGTAATGTCTTAAATGTTTAAAATGAAATTATATAATTATTGGGTAAGATCATATAGAGGTTATATAATCTTGCAATTTTTGAAATTTATTTTTGCTGTTTGGTTTATAGGGTTAGAATTAATAATGGTGGAAGATCTGGACACAGAAATAAGGAATATTGAAACAGAATATAGAGATTTTATTGTAGATAGTGTTTTGACTGTAGTAATAGGAGTTGTAGTTATATATACAATTATAAGGACGGTAATGCTTATTTTGGACTTGATAGAAGGACCGCAGAGCAAAAATATGCGGTTTATAACTGTTTGTTGGGCTGACACGACTCCAGATTATCATTGGTTTTGGGGATTGGTTATATTTCGATATTCCTTAAGTTATGACGAAAGGATACAAAAAGGAAATAAAAATAAAAAGCAAAGAGAGTACATGAAATTGCATGGAACCATGTCAAAAGAAAAAATGAAAAAATTATTTAGAATGAGTTCGCCGAGATTTGAAGTGGTATATTATCGAAGATCTAAAATTATGATAGAATTAAAATAAAAAGATGAAGAAAGAATTTAAAATCAGAGAGTGTTGTAAAATAATTGATTTTTAGTGATTTTGCAACACACTCTTTTTTTTAATGTACTATTTTGTAGTTAAGAAGAAAACGATTAATTATCTCTAAGAATATCTAACAAATTCATAAATATTCCGGCAATATCAATATAAATATCTGCCGCACTGTCTATGGCATTGTCGAATGTAGGAGGGTATTGCTGAGAACAATATACGTCATAAGTAAAACATAAAGTGAATGTAAGCGCACCAAACCAGGAGACCAAAATACATCTTATGCCCAATATTAGCAAAATAATCCGGGTACAGAGGAGTGAACATAACATAATACCAATTATTCCACCAAGTTTACAACAAAGGTCAGGCTTGATGATTGCAAAGATTGTCATTAAGGCAGTAATACAGGCGGTGATCAGGAAGGCATTGATAACAATGTCCGAAGATAATCCACCAAATAACTGATAAATACCAAAAGAAAGAAAAAGTCCGATTGGTACAACAATCATATTATAACCAATAAAACTGATAAAAGGATTATCGGATTTAGTCGCAATAAAACACCCGAGTTGACTGAGTATGAGATATAATAATAAAAATATCCAGGGATTAATGAATTTCGTAACATCTTTAACTGTTATACACAAGATAAGATTAACAATAAAACCGTAAAGAAGAGTTCCACATAAGACGAGATTATAAGTACGTCGTGAAATCTGGGAATCCTGTGTGAGAAATCGTTTCTCTTTTCGGTCAATAGAAACTGCAGACATAATAGTTACCTCTTTTCTTTGGAAATAAAATTTTATGCATGAGGGTTGTTAAAGCCGCTTATGTTATATGTATTATAACAAGAGGAGACGGCAATAACAAGGTGAGCGGTTTGCCAGAAGCGATTAATTGTTATATACTAATAAAGTAGAAGCTGAATGATTTAAGAAAACTATTTCAGAAGAATATTTTGCACAAAAATAGAAAGGATGAGGCATAAAATGAAATTATATAATTATTGGATAAGATCATATAGAGGTTATATAATCTTGCAATTTTTGGAATTTATTTTTGTTAGTTTGTTTATAGGATTAGAGTTAATGATGGTGGAAGATCTGGGTAAGGAAATAAGGAATATCGAAACAGAATTTAGAGATGTTATTGTAGATGGTGTTTTGAGCGTAGTAGTAGGAGTTACAATTATATATACAATTATAAAGACGGTAATGCTTGTTTTGGACTTGATAGAAGGACCGCAGAGCAGAAATATGAAAGTTGTAGATATAGATCGTGATTGGCGTAGAACGGAACTTTCTGATCCCGACTGGTGTTGGGAACCGATTAAGTTCCAGTATTCATTAAGTTATGAAGAAAGAAAAACAAAAGATAAGGAAAATAAAAAGCAAATAAGGTACATGAAACTACATGGGAACATGTCAGAGGAAAAAGTAAAAAAAATATTGAGAATGGGATCGCCGAGATTTGAAGTGGTATATTATCGAAGATCTAAAATTATGATAGAATTAAAATAAAAAGATGAAGAAAGAATTTAAAATCAGAGAGTGTTGTAAAATAATTGATTTTTAGTGATTTTGCAACACACTCTTTTTTTTAATGTACTATTTTGTAGTTAAGAAGAAAACGATTAATTATCTCTAAGAATATCTAACAAATTCATAAATATTCCGGCAATATCAATATAAATATCTGCCGCACTGTCTATGGCATTGTCGAATGTAGGAGGGTATTGCTGAGAACAATATACGTCATAAGTAAAACATAAAGTGAATGTAAGCGCACCAAACCAGGAGACCAAAATACATCTTATGCCCAATATTAGCAAAATAATCCGGGTACAGAGGAGTGAACATAACATAATACCAATTATTCCACCAAGTTTACAACAAAGGTCAGGCTTGATGATTGCAAAGATTGTCATTAAGGCAGTAATACAGGCAGTGATCAGAAAGGCATTGATAACAATATCTGAAGATAATCCACCAAATAACTGATAAATACCAAAAGAAAGAAAAAGTCCGATTGGTACAACAATCATATTATAACATGAGGAGACGGCAATAACAAAGTGAGCCGTTTGTCAGAATCATTTACTGTAAAATTATGATCGAAAATAAAAAAATGAAGAATCTTGGAAATTTCGGGATGAAATATTTATATTTCCGATATAACAGGAAAGTATATTTGAAGAAATATATTGAATAATATTTATTTATATGTTAATCTGT
>CAKRAT010000055.1 GCA_934295165.1 uncultured Dorea sp.
ATACCGCCGTCTACATGCAATACCTGTCCGGTAATATATCCCGCATCCTCTGACGCAAGAAATGCTACCGCATTCGCCACGTCTTCTGCCTTTCCAAATTTTCCAAGTGGAATCTGTGCGGCAGATGTTTCTTTTACCTTTTCTGAAAGTACTTCTGTCATATCCGTCTCAATAAATCCCGGTGCAACCGCATTGACCGTAATTCCTCTCGATGCGGCTTCTCTTGCCACCGTCTTAGTCAGACCGATCACACCGGCCTTGGATGCTGCGTAATTCGCCTGTCCTGCATTTCCACTGACGCCTACAACCGATGCCATATTTATGATGCGGCCGCTTCTCTGGCGGATCATCTGGCGGAGTGCAGCTCTTATTGTATGAAATGTTCCCTTTAAATTCGTATCCAGCACTTTATCAAAGTCTTCTTCTGACATCTTCATAAGAAGTCCGTCCTTTGTGATTCCCGCATTATTAACTAAAATATCGATTCTCCCCTGCTCTTTGATCACCGTCTCGATGAATGCTTTGCAGGCATCAAAGTCGGCTACATTACATTGCATGATAACTGCTTTACCGCCTGCCGATTCAATTTCGCCCTTTACTTCTCCGGCTCTTTCTTTTGAACCGTTATAGTTGATCACAACTGTTGCTCCTTTTGATGCAAGTTTTATAGCGATTGCTTTTCCGATTCCTCTGGATGCTCCGGTTACAACTGCAACTTTTCCTTCCATTGTCTGATCCATCTTTACGATTCCTCCATCATCTTTCCACCATCTGCAAGTTCTGCACAGACTTTATCCACATCCTCCCACTGGGAAATGTGGAATACTTTCACATTCCGATTGATTTTTCTTAAGAATCCTTCCAGTGTCTTACCCGGTCCGATCTCAACGAATGTATCCACACCATCTTCGATCATGCGCTCCATGCTCTGCATCCAGCGCACCGGTGAACTGATCTGTGTCGTAAGAAGTCCCTGAGTCTCTCTGATATCTGTCACTTCTTCTGCTGTCACATTTGTCACATACGGAATCTTCAGGTCATGGAATCTGATATGTTCCAGTTCTTCCGCAAGCTTCTCACCTGCCGGAATCAGCATCTGTGAATGAAATGGACCGCTGACATTTAACATAATGGTACGTCTGGCACCTGCTTCTTTTAGTTTTTCTGCTGCTTCTTCTACAGCTTTTGTCTTACCGGTGATCACGATCTGCCCCGGGCAGTTATAGTTTGCAACTGACACGTCTGCAATCGGCTCAATGACCTTTTCGATTTCCTCTGCCGCCATGGAGATGACCGCACACATAGCTCCTTCTCCTGCCGGTACCGTGTTCTGCATCAGAATCCCTCTTTTTCTTACCAGACGGATCGCGTCTATATCATTCATCCCGCCGGCAATTGCAATCGCCGGATATTCTCCGAGACTTAATCCTGCCGTAACATCTGCTTTCAGACCTTTGCTCTCTGCAACTCTTGTCATCGCAAGACAGGTGGTTACCATCGCTGCCTGTGTATATTCGGTCAGATCAAGTTTGTCATTTTCTTCAAAGCAGAGCGCCTTCATATCCAGATCAAGTTCTTCACCTGCCTGGTCGAATATGTATCTTGCAATCTCGCTGTTCTCATAAAAGTCAGCTCCCATTCCGGCTTTCTGGGCACCCTGTCCAGGATAAATAAATGCAGTCTTACTCATAGAATCCATTTCCTCCGATTAATTCATCCGTCTCATTTACCAGTTTCTGAATCAGATCTTTACATGACATTCTTTCTTTTACCATGCCGGCAATCTGTCCCGCCATTACACTTCCGTTCTTCACATCGCCTTCCACAACAGCTTTTCTGAGTCCGCCAAGTGTAAGCTTTTCCAGTTCTTCGAATCCGGCTCCTGAGTTCTCCAGTTCCAGATATTTTCTCGTCATATCATTGCGAAGGGCTCTGACCGGATGTCCTGTGGTTCTTCCCGTTACTCTGGAATCAATATCCTTCGCTTTGATGATTCTTTCCTTGTAATTCTCATGCACCTGGGATTCGTCTGTGACAACAAAATGTGTTCCCATCTGGACACCTTTTGCTCCCAGCATAAATGCAGCGGCAATCCCTCTTCCATCTGCAATACCTCCGGCTGCAATCACCGGAATACTGACCGCATCTACAATCTGGGGAACGAGTACCATCGTTGTACTCTCACCGATATGCCCGCCGGCCTCACAGCCTTCCGCCACCAGCGCATCTGCCCCGCAGCGTTCCATTCTCTTTGCCAGGGCGACAGAAGCAACAACAGGAATAACTTTTACTCCGGCTTCTTTCCACATCTTCATGTATTTTTCCGGATTACCTGCACCGGTGGTCACAACCTTTACGCCTTCTTCTACGATTACTTCCGCAACCTCATCTGCGTAAGGACTCATCAGCATGATGTTGACACCGAATGGTTTATCTGTCAGCTCTTTCGCCTTGCGAACCTGATCTCTTACCCAGTCTGCCGGAGCACTTGCTGCACCGATGAGTCCCAGTCCACCGGCTTCGGATACACCTGCTGCCAGATGATATTCTGCTACCCAGGCCATGCCGCCCTGGATGATCGGGTATTCAATTCCTAATAATCTGGTTACTTCTGTCTGCATAATCTCTATACTCCCTGTCTTTTTATAATCTCATTTTTGTGTTACTGTCCTGTATTTCTTACTCTTTGTGAGCATTTACGTACTCTACAACATCGCCTACTGTTACGATCTTTTCCAGATCTTCGGATGGAATCTCGATTCCGTATTCATCTTCCAGTGCCATTGTCAGTTCAAAAAGATCCAGGGAATCTGCTCCGAGGTCATCTTTGAATGATGCATTTTCTGTGATCTTGCTTTCCTCTACTCCTAAGTTGTCTGCTACCATTTTTTTAATCTGTTCTAACATGTTTTTGTTCTCCTTCTCATATTTGTTTTTACTGTTTTTTTACCATTCCAGAATACTTGCGCCCCAGGTAAGTCCTGCGCCAAATCCCGCGAGGATAATCTTCTGACCTTTTTGCAGTTTTCCGGCCCTGTTCAGTTCATCAAGAAGAATCGGAATGCTTGCGGAAGATGTATTTCCGTATTCTTCCAGATTCATTGGAAATTTTTCCAACGGCTCGCCCAGCCGCTTTGCGATTGCTTCTACGATTCTTTTGTTCGCCTGATGTAAGATATAAAAGCTGATTTCTTCCTGGGCCACATTATTTTTTTCCAGTACTTCTTTTACTGCCTGCGGCACGCTCTTTACTGCAAACATAAATACTTCTCTTCCATCCATCTGCATCAGATATTCTTTTTCATCCGGCTTCGGCAGATCTTCCGGCGATAACTCGCTTCTGTCATATCTGCTCCGGCAGCACAGTGCTTCTCCTTTGGAACCATCGGAGTGTGTCACCGGAAGATAATATCTCATATCTTCACTTTTCAGTACCGCTGCTCCGGCACCGTCTCCGAACAGGATGCATGTTCCACGGTCCTTCCAGTTCGTCAGGTTCGACAAACTTTCACTGCCAATGATCAGAGCCGTCTGATACACACCCGCATTCAGATACGCCGCCGCTGTATTATAAGCGACTACGAATCCGGTACATGCCGCACTCAGATCAAAACAGGTTGCACGCTTTGCTTCGAGTTCTTTCTGCACTTCACAGGCTGTACATGGAAGTATCACATTTGAAGAAATCGTAGAAACGATGATCAGATCCACGTCGTCTGCAGTAATCCCCGCATTTTCAAGTGCCTGTCGTCCGGCCTGGACAGCCATGGATACCGTCGTCTCTTCTCTGATGATATGACGTCTCACGACTCCGGTTCTCTCCCGGATCCACTCATCACTGGTATCAACCAGTTTTGCAATATCATTGTTATCCATTGCAAATGATGGTACGCAAGATCCTGTCCCACATATTCTTCCAGTCATTATAAATACCTCTGATTTATTTTGATTATAAATTATTTTGACTATCAAAGTATAAATCAAGAAATTTTGTTTGTCAAGTATTTTGAATATCAAAATATATTTTTATTTAAGCATTGGGCCGCAGTTGCAATATATAAGTATCGTTCAGAAAAGAAGAAACATATGGTATTCCTGGTTCCGTTCACTTCGTTCAAAGTCACCTGGAATACCATATGTTTCTTCTTTTCTGTTTGTAAGGTTTTCTATGCAACTGCTGATCATGATTAAATAAAATTTTATTTTTCCGGGCGTCTGGTGTTTACCGGGAATTCATATAATTATAATAATATATCTTAACTTATAGCAGTTTTTCTTCCCATTCTTTTTCTCTGAAGCCGGTCAGGACAAAGTTGTCTCCGATTATCAGAGGACGTTTTACGAGCATTCCGTCTGTTGCCAGAAGTTTCAGCTGTTCGTCTTCCGTCATTTCTTTTAGCTTGTCTTTCAGGTTCATCTGCTTGTATAACATACCACTGGTATTGAAGAATTTTTTGAGTGGAAGTCCACTCATTGTGTACCATTCTTTTAATTCTTCGTAAGTTGGATTTTCTTCTTTGATTGCTCGTTCTTCAAATTCTACGTTGTGTGCTTCCAGCCATTTTAATGCTTTTATGCAAGTGCTGCATTTTCTGTATACGAATACTTTCATAGTCATTTCTCCTTTTTTATTCTTGCTTGATTGGTGTTTTCTACTATTTTTCCATCTTTTTATTTCTTCTATGCTATACCCGACAGCCTCTACGACCATATCTTCATTTACCCCTAACTCTAACAATTTAATTGCAGTTTCATATTTTCCCTCTTCTTTTCCACGCTCTTCGCCTCTCACTTCTCCCATTACTTCTCCTGCCCTGTAAATCTTATCCATCTCTTTACACATAATATCCACTCCTTCCTGTGTCTCTTTCAATACTCTTACCCGATCTGCCAATACTTTGCTATACATGTCTTCTGCCTTTGTACAATGAAAATCATGCATCAATCTGCCCAGTTCTGTGTCTTCTTTCATCCTCGCATTGATATATATAATTTCGCTTTTATCATTATAATCTCCGCCTGTTTCTCTTACAGTCCGTTTGATATGTAAGATAGGTTCAACTCCAACATCTGATTCCTCATCTACGATAAAAATAACCTTCGATTCCGGCAGCTTTTCAAACTCTTCTCCTGTATACAGACTATGTGCATCTATTACACTGCTGTGATATCTCAATCTTTTGGGACTTGCTCCGGCTTTTTCCTGCTGTACTTCTATATCATATATTTCTTTTCTTCCGTTCACGGCCACACAGTCAAGTATGGCCGATCTCCCCTGTAAATTCTTGTAATCTTTCTGAACAACAACTTCTGTCAATTCCAGATCATCGTTTTCAGTAATAACTCTTAATACATATTCCGCACATTCCAAAATATTCAACACATTCCGCATGAACATACCACTCATCATCGTCAGTTCTGCAACCAGCTTCTCATAATATTGGAACCGTTCATTAACAGAACCTGTCTTTAACAAATTCGTATTATTCATAGGCTTCTCCTCTCAGTATAAACTTATCTTTACAGTATTTCAATACGATAGCAACTATATTATCAAGTATATTTGCAAATGATTTTGATCTTCCGTTTCCATACTTCATAATGGAATCTATCCTGTGTATATTAACATTACTTCCACATTTCAAATATCTGATGATTCAACATTTATTTGCTTATTCTTTTGTTATATATTTTGAAAAAATTTTGATATATTTATCGATGTATTTCATGATGGAACGAATTGTCCCTTAACTCAACGGATCATTATATAGAATGCTATGCTATCATCATGAATACACCAGTTTTATCTGATGCATTCGCAAGGAGCTACCAGCGGCAGCCCCTGTAGATGACTGACTTTTTATTTTATCCAATTCTTTTCGCTTTTGAAACCATACTGGATCTGATATACGTCATTCCTGTGACCAGATAGATGACAGCTACAACAAGAACTGCCAATATGCCCGTATTCAAGAACATATTTGCTACTAATGTAAGCAACAGTAATATCGGTATTACTTTGTTCAATACGGTATACGTCTTATATGCGCTTTTGTATATAATTTCTTTTTCTGCCTCATCACAGCTTTCCACCCACTGTTCCTGGAATTTACTTGAGGTTGGATCTCCTTTTTTCTCCGGATGTGCAGCCTGTATCGCTTTTACATAACGTACAGAAAGATAAATATCGTAGAAATAACACAGTATAAATATAATGCAGGCAAATAAAAAGTATCTGGATCTTCCCGACTCTATATACTTCAAAGAATATCCAAAGGATAAAATTGTGATGCAGGCCACCTGTGACACTAAATTAATCCCACTGGTCCACGCTCCCCATTTTTCTTCTTCGTAATCCAGTTCATAAAATCTGTCCTCATCGGCAACTTTCATTTCTTTGTATACGTTCTTTAACCGGTATAAACTGTATTCACCGGCAACTACCGTAACAACAGCAATCACGATCAGAACCGGAAATATAAATTGTTGAATCGTTCCGTTAATCGTTCTTATTCCTGCATCTATTCCTTTTTTCATCAGTTCATAGATGACTACTGATACGCCTCCGGCAATCCCTCCGATCACCACTGCCGCCAGCATCTTCCATGTTGCGGTAAAATAACTACTTTTCTTTTCCTTCATCACTGATCTCCTCCTCATATATAAAAATATCTTCTACACTGACTTCACAAATTTTTGCAAGCTTTAGTGCGAGTGTTACTGACGGTGAATAGTCACCTCTCTCTATCTGACTAATCGTCTGTCTGGATACGCCGGCAAGCTTTCCCATCTCGGTCTGGTTAACACCGAGTCTTGATCTGTATTCTTTCAATCGGTTTAGTAATGGCAAAGACTCATCTCCTTTATATGTTTCATTCTGACAACTTTCCTTGTCATTTAAATTGTAGCAGATGACAAGTATAATTGTCAAGTTGCGATTAAGACAAATATTTATAAAAATTTTCGACACAATATGCTAAAATAAAAAAAAAGAAAAAGGAACGGTCGATAATGAAAAAATCAGAAAGAGTAAAAAGATATTTACTACTTTTCCGTATATTTATGAAAAGTGCAGGGTATCCACGTGCAGAGTTCTTAAAAAAGAAAAATTATTTTAAAAAAATCGGCGAACACTGTTATCTGCAGCCCTGGAATTTTGGCACGGAACCAGAATTAATAAGCATGGGTAACAATGTACACATTGCATCCAAAGTAACATTTATTACTCATGACATCACTTCGTTTATGTTAAAATATGCCGAACCTCAAAGTGACTTTATTGGAAAAAAAGAGGGAGAAATAAAAATAGGAAATAATGTTTTTATCGGAGCAAATACTACATTACTTTATGATGTCAGCATTGGAAATAATGTAATAATAGGAGCAGGAAGTGTTGTGACAAAAGACATTCCGGATGGAGTTGTTGCAGCAGGGGTTCCCTGTAAAGTGATTGGAACATATGATGATTTCAAAGAAAGAATGAAAGATAATAAATAAATCAGGCTTGAATGGCATACTTGCTGTTCAGGCCTTGTTTACTTTTCAGCACCATTTACCCAAAAATAATTTAACCATAATTTTCCAAAGATAATTCACTCCTAATTCCTCTTGACTTTTCCAGGCAAATCAATTATATTACTCATCGTATTGTTTACAAAGTAAACTATTATAGAATCATAGAAAAGGAAACAATCACCAATCATGAAAGATAAAAACTGGACCGATATCGTATCAAAACAAGGCGACCTCCGGCATTTTGCAAGTATGGCAGTCCGAAAATCTGGAAAATCAGGGCACACTTCTGCTCAGGAGATCGATCTCCTGTTTCGGGTTGCACTTTCCGAAGAGCCACTGACTCCAGGGCAGATTACCAGTGCCATGGGCATCAGTAAGACCATCGTAAGCCGGCTGACCGACCATCTGGAAGCAAAAGGATTTATCCTGAAAGAGGCATCTGCATCTGACCGCCGCAGTTACTGCATCCGCATCACCAATGCCGGAAAGGGTGAGATCGACCGTATGTACTATTACTATCTTGATCCAATCTACACTTTGCAGAAAAATATGGAGAAAGAAAAATTCGAGACTTTATTCCAACTGATTCATGAAGCAAACGAAATTCTTTCTCTTCAAAAATAAATAAAGGAGATTTTATTATGACATTTTATCAGGAACTACAACTAAGCTCGACCGGTTCCAAACAGCTGATCAAAAATACAACCGATAAGAAAGAAAAACGTCGGCACATACTCATTTATAATTTTAAGGTATATCTTGTAATGGTATTCTGCGTTGCCGTCGTATCTTTATATAGTAAATTCATTGGAAATGACAACAGTGTCGTCGGAGTTACCGTACTTTTGGCAGTACTTGTCCTCAGACAGGCGGATTTCGGAATCCTCACTACGCATGGACTTATTTCTATTGCAGGTATCTATGCGATCCTCATGGCAGGTCCACGTCTTGCCAACATAGTATCACCGGTTCCGGCATTCTTTGTAAATGCTGTCTGTATCATGCTGCTGATGATCCTGGGATGCCACAATGTAATCATGTACAATCACTCTACATTTGTACTGGGTTATCTGTTGTTATTTGGATACGACGTAAGCGGACATGCTTACATTTTAAGAATTGAGGGACTTCTCGTCGGAATGATCCTCTGTATGATCATTTTCTATAAGAATCAGAAGAACCGCCCTTACCGTCGGAAATTCTCTCATCTGTTTCAGGAATTCAATATCCATTCCGCACGGAGCAGATGGTATATCAAGCTGACGTTCATCGTATCATCTGCAATGCTCATCATGTCCTTGTTCGGACTCCCAAGAGCTATGTGGGCGGGTATCGCATGTATGTCTGTATGTCTTCCATTTACGAATGACTGTGTCACACGTTCCGGAAAGCGTTGGATGTTCAATATCGTGGGAAGCCTGTTATTCATTGTTCTGTATACGGTTCTTCCGAAATCTATGTATGCTTACATCGGAATCATCGGCGGTATTGGTGTCGGGTATTCGGCAGGATATTCCTGGCAGACGGTATTCAATACATTTGGTGCACTTTCCATTGCTTCCAGTCTGTTCGGAATGCCATATGCGGTAGCACTCAGAACCGGAGCGAACCTGTTCGGTTCTGTCTATACGGTGTTGTGTAATAAATTATTTGATAAAGCGCATGCCTATTTCCAACGGACAGAAGATGTTACTGCTTAATTTATAACAACTATCTATAAAACGCAAAATTAAAATCTGACCGTTTTTTTGCATACTTTGACAAGTGGCATAGTGCTTCAAAAAAAGACGGCCTCCCGGCATCCTGCCGTCGAGGTCGTTCTTTTTTATTCATCTTTATCTTCCCAGACTCTCCAAAAGCTGCTCAATCTTCGATACAAACAGATCGAATGCCACATCATCTCCAAAATATTTTTTTACTCTGTTTGTAAATGTGGATTTTCCGGATCCTGATCCTCCGGCAATCCCGATAATTATATTCTCCATCGTCCTGTCACTACCTCGTAAGTCCAAATTCTTCCGGCATGAATCTCGGACATATATTCTCTGATGTAC
The DNA here is from genome assembly GCA_934295165.1 of uncultured Dorea sp. Lineage (GTDB taxonomy): Bacteria > Bacillota > Clostridia > Lachnospirales > Lachnospiraceae > Dorea_A. The sequence goes on from CAKRAT010000055.1 coordinate 9,570, forward strand.
AGATTACCGTTGACGCAAGTCTGGTGTCGATTCCACAGGCTTCGCGTAATGTCTTTCCATAAGTAAGACCGATACATACACCGGGAAAAAATGCATCACCGGCTCCTGTCGTGTCGATTACATCTACCTTCAGTGCAGGATAGACACCCTGATTTCCTTCCTGATCTGCATACACTGCTCCGTCACCGCCCATAGTCACTACCATCTGCGGAATCTGTGCGGAACGGATGCGCTCTGCAAGAATTCCGGCAAGTTCTTCTGCCGGTGTGTCTTCATAATCTTCCGAGAACAGGATTCCCGCTTCCTGCTGGTTACATACGAAGCACTCTGTTCTTCTTAAGAAATCCCTGCGCTCGATAGCAATACTCATATTTGATACGATCGCATAGACTTTCTTTCCATATTTTTCTGCATAATGAAATGTCTTTTTCACGATTTCTTTATCAATATCGATCTCAATTACAATACTGTCCGCATCTTTAAATATCTCATCTCCATGGTCATCCAGAATTCTCTTGATTGGACCGTGATCCGGTCTTTTGGAAATGGATGCGACTACATCGCCTTCATGGTCGAACACCTCCAGCCAGGTTCCCATACCATTTTCTACTTTTCTCATATATCTGGTGTCTACTTTGTGACGTTTCAGCTTCTGGATCACATCTTCTCCCATTGCATCATTGTCCACCAGACTGACATTTCTCCTCCTTATAAACTAGGGATGTAGCTTATGCTACATCCCTAGTTTCTCTACCACTTCCTGTGCCGCAGGTGTTCCGGCAACACCTCCGATACCGGTTTCTCTTAATGATACATCCATCTTATCTCCGACTTCTTTCATCGCATCAATCACCTGATCGACAGGTATCTTACTGGTAATTCCCGCCAGTGCCATGTCTGCTGCCGCCAGTGCATTCACTGCACCGCCTACATTACGCTTTACACATGGAACTTCTACCAGTCCTCCAACCGGATCACATACAAGCCCCATCAGATTCTTCAATGCCATCGCACAGGCATGTCCAATCTGAGCGGTATCCCCACCTTTAATGTAACAGATTGCTCCGGCCGCCATTCCAGAACCGGAACCGATCTCCGCCTGACATCCTCCCGATGCTCCTGCGAGATATGCCCTGTTGGCAATGATCTGACCAAGCCCGGCTGCCACATACATTGCCTCTATCATCTTCTCTTCCGGAACATCATATTCCTTATAATAAGTAACAAGTACTGCCGGAAGTACACCACAGGCTCCTGCGGTCGGTGCCGCAACAATTCGTTTCATACAGGCGTTGTTGCACCCCATCTTTAATGCATTAGACATCACCTTTGAGACAAAGTCTCCACACAATGGTTCTTTTGTTTTCCGGTAATTGTCCATAAGTCCACCCTCGGTTCCGACAAGTCCGCTTCTTGATACCTTATCCGGTTCATAGGAATCCAGCGCATCCAGCATGGACTGCCACATATATTTCATCTTTTCCCATGAATCTTCTATCTTCACATCCCGCTCCTGTGCATCTTCTAACTGGATTGCTTTCCAGAATGGAATGTTCTCTTTTTCCCCTCTCAGTTTCGCCTCTTCCATTGACTGATATGACATATGTTCTTTTCCTCCACTATCTATACCGATCCATTCGGATCAAGAAATTTTACACGGATAATTCCCGGCTTGCTTTCCAGTTCATCAATCGCACTCTGCGGAATCACCTGATCTGTCTCTACAACCATAACTGCCGTTCCGCCACGCTTGTCACGGAATACCTGCATAGTCGCCACATTGATCCCGGCTTTACTTAGAGCAGCAGCAACCTCCATGATCCGTCCCGGCTCGTCCACATTACGGATAATAAGCGTGCAGCTCTCTCCGCTGAAATTCACATCAATCCCGTCTAACTTACAGACACAGATACGTCCGCCTCCGATTGAATGTGCCTGGATCTTCATCTGCGGTACGCCTTCTGCCTCCATAATGATCTGGGCAGTATTCGGATGCGCACCCTTGATGTTCTTATTCTTCATTACAAAATCCATCCCCATGTCTTTTGCAACTTCGTAGCTGTCCGGTATACGCATATCATCCGGCATCATCCCCAATAAACCGGCGATCAGTGCTCGGTCCGTTCCGTGTCCCTTTCCTGTTGCGGCAAAAGAACCATGTAAGATAACTTCTGCCTTCTCCGGCTGGCGGCCGAACAACTGTCTTGCTACCATACCAATTCTGACCGCTCCCGCTGTATGCGAGCTGGACGGACCTACCATAACCGGTCCTAAAATGTCGAATATATTTCCCATATTCTTATTTTCCTTTCTTCTTTACTATAACTATTCCCTTCCCCATCTTTTCAAGTGTTGAATAGTTACGTATTTTGACATATTCTATTTATTATTATACGTTCCCGCCCCATCTTTTACAATGGTCAATGATTGTTTTTTCCCGGCTGATATGCTAACATTTTATAATACTGGGAGTAAAATATCTTTGATCCCTGACAGCATATAATAAGGAAGTGGCCAAACATGAACAAAAAAGAAGTATTAGAGATCCGCAAACAGTTTTCTCCTGAAAATTGTGCCATCACACGTATCTGCGGATGCTACGTGGATCATGAAAAAGAGAAAAAAATGGAAATGAAAAAAGCCTTCTTATCTTTACCGGAAGAAGAGGCTTTCAAATATTTTGATATCTTTAAACACACTCTTTCCGGAACAATCGGGAAGAACCTCATCAACATGGAATTCCCGCTCGACCAGGAATTGAACGGCGGTACACAGGAATTCCTTATGAAATTGAAGAGCAGTAAACTTCAGGATGATCTGCTTCTGGAAGAATTCTATGATAAAGTCGTAGAAAGTTATGAATACGGAGAGAACTACTACATCATCCTGATCCATGCCGTATACGATGTTCCAGGCAAGACCAGGGACGGTCTGGAGATGGAGGACGCATCCGACACCGTATACGAACACATCCTCTGCAGTATCTGTCCGGTCAATCTTACCAAAGCCGGACTTACTTATAACGCGCAGACCAATAACATCGAAGACCGTATCCGCGACTGGTTCGTGGAAGCTCCGGTCAAGGGATTCTTATTCCCTGCATTCCAGGACCGTGCAGCTGACGTACATAATGTCCTTTATTATACAAAAAAGCCAGAAGAGTTACAGCCTTATTTCGTAGAGCATGTCCTTGGAAGCACCACACCACTGACTGCCGGTGATCAGAAGACAACCTTCCAGGCAATTGTAAGCGACACCCTCGGTGAAGACAGTAACTACGAAGTGGTCCGCAACATCCACGAAAACTTAAACGAAATGATCGAACAGGCCAAGGAAGAACCGGAACCGCTGGAATTATCCAAAACCGATGTCAGAAAACTTCTGACACGCAGCGGAGTTGCCGAAGAAAAGCTTGAATCTTTCGATGACGAATTCGATGAGACGGTCGGCATACACGGAACACTGCTCGCATCCAACATCGCCAGTGCCAAGACTTTCCAGATTGAGACACCGGATGTGGTCGTTAAGGTTAATCCGGAAAGAGCCGATCTGGTGGAGACCCGTGAGATCGACGGCCGCCGCTGTCTGGTTATCGCAATTGATGATCATCTGGAAGTAAATGGGATTGAGATCAATTAATATTGGTTTTCTTCTCTGTCCTATTGGTTGCATTCAGGCAGTTAAAAATCGTATTTGAAGAAAAAATTAAAAAAATGCAAGATTTTCAAGGTAAGTGCAACATATGATAAAATAAGTAAATGCAACGGAAAAAGTGGCTTAAAATAGTCACT
>CAKRAT010000056.1 GCA_934295165.1 uncultured Dorea sp.
ATCGGAAGTACGATCTTTGCAGTAAAACCGGGAGATGGTTCTGCAAGAGAGCAGGCAGCATCCTGTCAGAAGGTACTTGGCGGCTGGGCAAATATTGCGAACGAATATGCAACCAAGAGATACCGTTCGAACCTGATCAACTGGGGTATGCTTCCATTTATCACAGAGGAAGATCACGAGAACTTAAGCTTCCGTAACGGAGACTATATCTTCGTGCCGGAGATCAGAAAAGCGGTAGAGGATAAGAATGCCGAGATCAAGGCTTATGTTGTTGGAGATACTTTGAAGGAGATCACGCTGAAGCTTGGCGATATGACCGATGCGGAGAGAGAGATTATCCTGAAGGGATGTCTGATCAATTATTACAGAGGATAAGACATAGATATAATTTTATAGGAAAAAGAGTTACCACATTAAGGAAGGAATTACCGGATTTAATGTGGTAATTTTTTATACCAAAGTATGCAAAAGAAGTTGCTGGTGACAAGTCTTCTGTATTAATATGCAGCATAAAATAAAATTAAATTTACTATATACAATCATGATGCACTATGCTAGAATATACACAAGCATTATATTTCGGAATTTCTAAGACAAAAACTGTTTCTATATTCAAGGTAAATACATATCAGAAATTTTCAATGCTTAAAATTCACAACATATTAAAATGAGCGGGAGGATTTCTGAAAAATTATAGATCCTCCTGAACAAAAAACGGGAGGACAATGGATGAAAGAAAACAAAAGAGAACGATGGAAAAAAGCAGTGTTACCGGAAGGAGACACAAAGATGGGATTTTATCTTAACAGCAGAGCACCATATGTTTTGTACGAAGGGGAGACAAAGTCGCGGTATTTTGTTGTTTATTGAATAAAAATCGAAAAAAGTTGACAATATAAATAAAAGAGAATACAATCAAATTAGGAAATCATAAAAGATGTGCTTGCGTCTGATGATTGCCCTGAAAACAAAAGTTTACAAGTAACACAAGACGAAGACTATCTCCTATGGCAGTAGAAGGTAGTCTTTTTATTATCTAAAAAGTAGAGTCTGCTTGCGGTGATTGTCTATATAGGACAAAGCCGCAAATACAACTAATAAAAGTGTGAGAACTTCCATCGTGTTCATTGGCAGTACCCCCTTCCATACGGAAGGCAATCACCAAACCATCTTCTACATATTCCTTAATTGATTGCTATATAATTATAACAGGCATTAATAGAAAATGGAAGATGATATAGGGGAAGAAGTAAGAAGAATGCTGATAGCATAGAAATGTCCGTATCGGGACAAAAAAGATGCCCCTACTTCGAAATCTATGATTTAAGTGGTAGGAGAATGTCACTATGATGCAACAGAATGAACAGTAAAAGACTCTTATCTATATAGGCGCAATAATAGTTGCTGTAATATATGGAATTTTCAATTCAGAAAATGTCCATCTGTGAAAAAGGACTAAAAAATCTAAAATATGAAAAATTCATATCAGAGGGAGGGCAGGATATGACATGTAGTGTAAAAAAGTTCTCGGAAATGTACGAGACTGTCTACCGGGATCTGTACCGCTATGCACTGTGTCTGATGAAGGATCCACACGAGGCAGAAGATGCAGTGAGCGAGGCAGTCATCGCAGCGTACGAGAACATACATAAATTAAAAAAAGAAGAAGCATTCCGAAGCTGGATTTTCACTATTCTTACGAACAGATGTAAGAAGAGACTGAAGAAAGCAGCGAAGGAATCGCCGGGAAGAGAAGAAGAACTGCCGGAGCAGTCGGAAGTGCCGGATTATGACCTTTCTATTGATGTTAAGAAGGCATTCTTCGTATTATCGGAAGAGGAACAGATATTAGTCGGGCTGTCTGTGTTCGGCGGATATTGCAGTCAGGAGATCGGCGAGATGATGAAGCTGAATCCGAATACAGTGCGGTCAAAACGCAGCCGGGCACTTCGGAAGATGGAATGTGTACTGGACGGCTACAGAGAAAATGAGATGCGGCAGAAGGGAGTGAGAAATGTATGAAGCATAATGAGGAATATGAAAAGACCGGGAAGACAAAGGATGAAAAGATGAAGCACGAAATAGAAGCGGAAAATAAAAAACAGAAGGAATGCTATGATGAACAGGAGATTATAGATGAGATTTCCGAAATGTCAGAGGATGTAAATGTTCCGGACAGCCTGAAACCGGAAAACATAGAAAAGCTGTTGGGAGGAAAGCATAAAAAGAAAAAATTCAGACCATATCAGATCGGTCTGGCAGCGGCTGCATGTGTCATCGTGGTCGCGGGAGCCGGTATATGGCAGTACGGAAAGGGAAATTCAGGTCAGACGAATTCTTACGGCACAGCTGGCAATGGAACAGGGAATAAAGCAGCGAAGATCAGTAACAGCAGGGAGATTAAGACGGCCCAAAGCTACGATGAAATCTATAAGTATATCAAACGTGCAGAAGAAAACTCTGGCGTTGCAATGTTTGCACGGGGAGTAAATGAAAAAGCTGCCGTACAGGAATCGACATCGGCAGCCAGAGCTGTAGAGTCTTCGACAAGTTCTGAGACAGCCGCTCAGGCAGATATGGGATCGACAACGGCAGCAGATGGCAGTTACTCACAGACCAATGTCAGGCAGTCAGGGGTAGACGAAGGCGACATTGCAAAAACAGATGGAACGTATCTGTATGTAAGAGAAGACAACGGACGGACTATCGATGTAGTCGATGCGGGTCAGTTAAAGAAATATAGTGAGATTACATTGGATGAGGAATACACCATTCAGGAATTTTATGTAAATACTGATCAGAAAAAACTGGTAATCGTCTGCCAGAAGGAGTGTAGTGATAAAGAGAATAAGAAAACCGGCACAGACACCTGGAATCAGTCCAAGACAGCAGCAGTTACTTACGATATTCAGGACGTGAAAAATCCTGTAAAAGAAGGTGAAGTAACCCAGAGCGGAACTTATAATTCTTCTCGTATGGCGGATGGATATCTGTATCTGTTCAGTGAATATTATACGAATGGAAATATCGTGAAAGACAGACCGGTCACATATGTACCACTTGTCAATGAAAAAGAGATGAGCCAGAGCAGCATCTGTCTTCCGCCGGTGAACTGTGGAACAATGTATGAAGTGATCAGTTCCGTGGACATCAGCAAACCGGATGAAACAGCAGATAATAAGGCAATCCTCTCCGGCGGCGGTCAGATGTATGTCAGTGGAAAGAATATCTATTATTATGAATCGGAATGGCAGCAGGATAACCAGACTGTGACAACACTTCGTAAGATTTCCTACAAGAAAGGCAGGCTGAAAGCTGTAGCGCAGGGAAAAGTAAAAGGATATCTGAACGATACATTTTCACTGGATGAGTATAAAGGGAACCTGAGATTATTTACTACCAATAATGATGAAAATCTGGTAACAATACTGGATAAGAAGCTGGATAAGATCAGTTCCATTGAGAACCTGGCGAAGGGAGAATCCATCTATTCAGCAAGGTTCATGGGCGAGACAGGATATTTTGTGACATACGAAACGGTCGATCCATTATTCAGCGTTGACCTGTCTAATCCGGAAAAACCAAAGATTCTTGGCAAATTAAAGATTCCGGGATTTTCCGAATATCTGCATTTCTACGGAGAAGGGAAACTACTGGGAATCGGAATGTCGACCGATGAAAAAACGGGTATGTCAGAAGGTGTAAAAGTCACCATGTTCGACATTACCGACAGAACAGATGTAAAAGAAGAATCAACGCTTGTGCTGGATGATCTGTACGGAACCAATGCAGCATATGATTACAAATCCGTTCTGGCAGACTATCAGAAAAACAGAATCGGATTCTCAGGCTACAGTCAGAACGGGGAAACGTACTGTCTGCTGACTTATAATGAAAAAGAAAAGCAATTTGAAACAATCCTGAAAGAAGACATCAATGGAAATACATCGCAGGGGGTTCGGGGAATTTATATAGAAGATACACTGTATGTGATCAGTGGGAATATTATTGAAGCTTATGATATGGATACTGGGGAGAAGACCGGAGATGTAATATTGTAAGTTGCTATTAATGTATTATGGCGGCCGTCACCGGCCGGAATAAAACTACAAGGTCCATTCCTGTGCTGACTCCACCATGGGGAAATTCTAAAGCAAAAAAATTGACCTAAGAATTACCAACCATGGTTCCGAATGCACAGGAATGGACCTTGTAGTTTTATTCCTACGTTTTCGCATGCCATAATAATTAAACAGGGGAACTGTAACTGTTGTGATACCGGAAGTGTGTTTATATGATCTGTCACTTGTATAATCTTCAACTGACAGATTTTGGTAAATACATAGTGACAAAAGATTGGAAAATCAGGATATCCACGACAACGTCTGAGCCGTACAAAGGCTGCAATTTCACTATTGAATTCCTTCTCATGGACCGGGGAAGCCAAGATGATGAATTAAATACAAGTTAAAATTGTTAAATCCCCGAAAAATCCACTTACCAACATTTAACCCAAACTTACTCAAACCATGATAGAGCCGTCTCACGCAAAAGTGCTAGGATATTTCTCGTACGAAAAATGACGAAAAAGAAAGCAGCCACAAAAGGACTGCAAAGGAGGAAAAAGAATGTCAGAAATTGCGTTGAGAAATGTCTGTAAGCAATTCGATTCAGAACATTACGGGGTAAAGGATTTTAATCTGGACATTCATGATAAAGAGTTTGTGATTTTTGTCGGACCTTCCGGATGCGGAAAGTCAACGACATTGAGATTGATAGCAGGTCTTGAAGAGATTACAGATGGTGAGTTATGGATAGATGGGCAACTCTGCAATTACCTGGAGCCGAAAGAACGGGATATGTCAATGGTATTTCAGAACTATGCATTATATCCGAATATGACGGTTTACGGAAATATTGCCTACTCACTGAAGATCAGAAAGGTACCGAAACAAGAGATAGATAAACGTGTCAGACAGGTGGCGAAGATCCTGGAGATCGATTCCCTGTTAGACCGAAAACCCGTTGCGCTGTCAGGAGGACAGAAGCAGCGAGTCGCAATCGGAGCAGCGATCATCCGTCAGCCGAAAGCGTTCCTGATGGACGAGCCGCTTTCCAATCTGGATGCAAAGCTGCGTGCGCAGATGCGTGTGGAACTTCAGAAATTACATAAAGAACTGGATACAACGATCATCTATGTAACACATGACCAGACAGAAGCAATGACACTGGGAACAAAAATCGTAGTTATGAAAGATGGACTGATCCAGCAGGTAGATACGCCACAGAACATTTACGATAATCCGATTAATAAATTTGTGGCAGGATTTGTCGGTTCACCATCAATGAATTTTATCGCCTGTGATGTATATGCGGAACGGGAGAAGACGGCACTGATCTTTGCAACAACAGGGCCGGTAAAAAAGGTTTATCTGACCGGGCAGAATGCAGAAATCGTCCGTGAGAAATACAACGGCAAACGTGTAATCTTAGGAATCCGTCCGGAAGATATCTATGAGTATGAAGAAGCGGAAGCCGGAGGATTCGAGCAGAACAGCGTAGGCGTGGAAGAGACGGTTGTCACAAGAGAGATGCTTGGCGCAGAGGTTGTTCTGTATTTTGATGAACAGCACAGAACACACGCAGTCAGACTACAGCCATCCAACCAGACACAGGTTGGAGAAAAGGTAAAACTGTATTTCGATATGGACCGCGTGCATGTATTTGATATAGAGACAGAAGAAAATATTCTGTACAGGAAAGGGTGTTAAGAATGAAAAAGAGAAAGAAATTGCAGATCACGCCGTATTTCTATCTGGTTCCCAGTCTTCTGATATTTGCCGTGTTTCTGTTCTATCCATTTGTGAAGACGGTTTACTTAAGCTTATTCATGACGAACAGAATGGGACAGGCGAAATTATTCGTAGGGCTTCAGAATTATCTGGATCTGCTGACTTCAGAGTCATTTAGAAATAGTTTGAAAGTGACACTTATATTTGTAGTAATCGTTGTATTTGGCGGAATGTTACTGGGACTCGTCGCAGCGGTTCTGTGTAACAAAGCATTTCCGGGAATCCGGGTATTCAGTACGGCTTATGCACTTCCGATGGCAATCGCATCCAGTTCGGCAGCTATGATTTTTCAGATCATGCTTCATCCGGCAGTGGGAATCGTAAATAAGCTTCTGGGGCTGGATATCAACTGGCTGAACGATCCTCACACAGCACTCTATTGTGTAGCGGTTCTGACAGCATGGCTGAACAGCGGAATCAACTTCCTGTATTTTTCAGCAGGACTTGGCAATATCGACGAGACGATCTACGAAAGAGCATCGGTAGACGGAGCAAGCGGCATACAGCAGTTCTTCAGCTTAACACTTCCGGGACTGTCACCGATCATGTTCTATACCGTGGTTGTCAATATCATCCAGGCATTCCAGTCGTTTGGACAGATCAAGATCCTGACAGAGGGCGGACCGAATGAATCGACAAATGTAATCGTATATTCTATTTATAGAGATGCATTTTTCAACTACAGATTCGGAAGCGCATCAGCACAGTCCGTGATTTTGTTCATCATCATTATGCTGGTAACTCTGGTGATGTTCCGTATTGAGAAGAAGGGAGTGAATTATTAATGAGTCAGTCAGAAAGTATGGCAATTCCAATGGAAGGACGTCTTTCGAAGAGCGAACTTCTGGAATTGAAAAATAAAATGAATGCAAAGGCGCTTGCAAAGAGAAGAAGCCGTACAGCGTTCCGGCTTGTGGCAAATGTGGTATTTGCAGTATTGATCTTGCTTCCGCTTTTGTATGCAATAAGCATTGCATTTATGCCGTCGAATGAATTATTTACGACAGATTTGAATCTGTTCCCAAAACATCCGACATTACAGAATTTTAAAGATGCATTTACAACAGTACCGTTACTTAGATTTATCGTGAACTCGTTCATCATGGCGGGATGTATCACGATCGGACAGATCATTTCCTGTTCGCTGGCGGCATTTGCATTTTCATTCCTGGATTTTAAGGGAAAGGGATTGCTGTTCGCAGTTGTTATGGCAACGATGATGGTTCCGGGAGAGGCAACGATCATCTCCAATTACCTGACCGTTGGAAACTGGGGAATTCTTGATACCTATCCGGTACTGATCATTCCTTATCTGACATCCGCAATGGGAATCTTCTTATTCCGCCAGTTCTACATGACATTCCCGATGTCACTGTATGAATCTGCGAAGTTAGATGGATGCAGCAATTTAAGATTTATCGCTAAGATTCTGATCCCGCTGACAAAATCAGCAATCGGGGCAATGGCAGTCTATACATTTATTAATGCATGGAACATGTATATGTGGCCGTTACTGGTTACAGGTTCCAATAACATGAGAACAGTACAAATCGGTATCAGTATGCTGGACAGTGTGGATTCACAGTCGATCACACTGATGATCGCGGGAGTGGTAATGATCATCATCCCTTCAATCTCAATCTTTATCATCGGTCAGAAGCAGCTGATCAGAGGTATGTTCTCGGGAGCTGTTAAGGGTTAAAAAGTGAAAGATGACAGTTTACCAACAGTAGAAACGGGAAATACAAATATTCACGATCCCGATTCTATATACAAAAGTATGCAGGAAAAGTTCTTCTGTATACAACATCTGTGTATACCACATACACGTACAATACCAGGATATCAGAGGTAACTGCAAAAATATAATCTGCAAACCCGCAGTTATCTTTGATATTACAAAATGACGAAAGAACAAAAAGAATTTCTCAGGAGGGAAAAGTATTATGAAGAAAAAAGCAGTTTCAATATTGCTTGTGGCAGCGATGGCAGTCGGAATGCTGGCAGGATGTGGAAATGGAAAATCATCTGTAAGCCAGAATGGTTCTGACGGAAGTGCAGACAGTAATGAAAAAGTAGAAATGGCTGGTGCAAAAGACGTAGATGGAACAACGATCACATTCTGGCATTCCATGGGAGGCGTCAACGGACAGGCAATTGATGCGCTGGTAAAGAAGTTCAACGATGAGAACGAATATGGGATTAAAGTAGAATCCCAGTATCAGGGAGAATACGACGATTCCCTGAATAAGTTAAAGAGTGCACAAATCGGTAACATGGGTGCGGACCTGGTGCAGGTATATGAGATCGGTACACGTTTTATGATTGAATCCGGATGGACCGTTCCGATGCAGGAAATGATCGACGCAGATAATTATGATGTATCTCAGATCGAACCAAATCTTGCAGCATATTATACAATTGATGACAAATTATATTCTATGCCATTTAACTCATCTACACCGATTATGTACTATAATAAAGATATGTTTGCCAAGGCGGGAATCACAGATATTCCGGACAGTCTGGAAGGAATTGACAAGATCGGCGAACAGTTAATGTCAAAAGGCGGAGCCGATGAAGTAATGTCACTTGGAATCTATGGATGGTTCTTCGAACAGTTCATCGGAAAACAGGGCCTTGACTATGCCGATAATGGAAATGGTCGTGAAAAAGCAGCAACAGCAGTTGATTTTGATAAGAATGGTGCAGCTAAGAATATTCTGACCGAGTGGCAGAAGTTATATAAAGATGGATTTGCGCCAATCGTAGGAAAAGGCGGAGATGCCGGACTTGCAGATTTCTCCGCAGGCAAATCGGCAATCACACTTGGATCTACAGCATCTTTAAAACAGGTTCTCCAGGATGTAAATGGAAAATTCGAAGTTGGAACTGCATACTATCCAAAGGTAAAAGAAAGCGATGAAGGCGGCGTATCTATCGGTGGTGCATCTTTGTGGGCACTGAATAATAATGATCCGAAGAAACTCCGTGCAACGTGGGAATTTGTGAAATTCCTGATCTCTCCGGAATCACAGGCATACTGGAATGCGCAGACAGGATACTTCCCGGTTACAACAAAAGCACAGGATGCGCAGACATTCAAAGACAATATTGCACAGTATCCACAGTTCCAGACTGCGATTGATCAGCTTCATGATTCTTCACCGGAATACTGCGGAGCATTGTTAAGCGTATTCCCAGAGGCAAGAGCAACAGTAGAATCCGAAATTGAAAGTCTGTTAAATGGAAAAGAAGATGTCGATACAGCCGTACAGAAAATGGCAGATTCCATTAACAAATCAATCGAAGACTACAATACAGTAAATAATTAAAAAAGAGGCGTTACAATTGAGTATTACAAAAGTATTTGCGCACAGAGGTGCCAGCGGTTATGCTCCGGAGAATACACTGGAAGCATTTGCCCTGGCAATTGAGCAGGGGGCGGACGGAATCGAGCTGGATGTGCAGTTATCCAGCGACGGGATTCCGGTTGTGATCCATGATGAGACAATTGACCGGGTGACGGAAAAGACCGGTTATGTCAAAGACTATACACTTCAGGAATTAAAAGAACTGACCGTATTAAAGGATAAATTTCCAGAATACGGGCAGTCGAAAATTCCGACCCTGAAAGAAGTGCTGGAAGCGGTAAAATCATCCGGCATTCAGGTAAATATAGAATTAAAGACGGGAATCTACTGGTATCCGGATATTGAGAAGAAGGCTGCAGAGATTGTGGAAGAGACAGGGATGAAAGAAAAAATCATTTATTCTTCTTTCAATCACTATAGTATACAACGGATCAAAGAAATTGTACCGAATGCGGAGACGGCTTATCTGTACAGTGATGTGATTCTGAACGTGGAAGATTACGCGAAGAAGACCAACGTAGATGGTTTGCATCCGGCAGTATATCATGTGAAAATGGCGGATTTTCTGAAAGAATATGTAAAAAGCGGCCTGGATGTACGAGTCTGGACTGTAAATGAAGAAGCGGATATGAGAGCACTGACGGAAGCAGGAGTAACTGCGGTAATTACCAATTATCCGGATGTGGCCGTAAGGGTCCGAAAAGAAAGTGTTCTCTCTGGATATTGATGGGACGGTTTGCAGAGGAAATCAGCTGACGAAGTTACATTAGAAGAACTTTAAGAATAAAAATACACAATATCGGAAAGAACGTATTGCATAACGTATCCGATATTGTGTATTTTTTAAAGTATGTAACTGTTACTGCAGATGACTCAGACGGCTGCGGAGTACAGGTCCGACGATGATCGCTATGATGATCTTCACTGCGTCGCCGGCAAGATAAGGAATAACTCCGACAGAAAGTGCTGCGACGAATGACATTTTTAACTGGATTGCAAGCCATTCTGTACCAAAGATATAAGTGATTGCCATACCGATGATCATTCCTACAACTGCGAGAATTCTGTTCTTCGGGAATTTATCAACGAACAGTCCTGCGATCAGGGCAAGGAAGATGAAACCAATCAGGTATCCGCCGGTAGGACCTGCAAGCTTACCTAATCCACCGGTGAAACCGGAAAATACAGGAAGACCGACAAGTCCGAGTAATAGATATACGACATAACTGATGGTTGCATCTTTGAATCCAAGCACATAGATGCTGATCATAATCACCAGGTTGGTAAGACTGATCGGCACCGGACTGACCGGGATTGGAATTGCCAGAGGTGCGAAGATACAGGTAATCGCAGTCATCAGGGCGATCAGGACAAGTTTGCGGGTAGAAAATTTACTTGTTGTTACGTTATTTGCTGTGTTGCTCATAATAGTAATTGTCTGCCGGGAGGCAGAACTCCTTTCCTTCAGAATTATATCAAAAATATACAAGCAGTATAAAATGAAATGGCTGAATTGTCAACTGCATATTTGCAGAAGGTTAACAATAAGGTGTGATGAAGGAAAGATAAAGTTAACATCGGCAAGCGGAAATAAAGTGTATAGTATTGTGTAAACATTAAAATAAATACATAAAAATCAGACAATTTAAAACAAGGAACAAAATAATGAAAAATAAATAAAAATAATTGCAAAAAGTATTGACAAAACAAAACGCGGATGGTATTATGTAATCAATCCAAAGGAAATCCAAAATAAACAAAAAAGACTTCCTGACGAGAAAGGGAATCTTGAAAATTCAATATCACATATCTTATAGGATGTATTTTTATTATAAATTCTCAATTCATTTAAGAATCTAAAAATACAAAATATAGATATTAAATATTTGGTAAGGCATCGGATATTAGATATCGTAAAGTATATTGTAGAAAAGGAGAATGGATGAATAAAGATTATAGAATGATATCACGGGGATATAAATCATAATCATAAATAAAGAGATAAGATGATAAATTTCAACTTATATTTTAAGTGATAAAAGAATGAAAGAAAAGTTTATCAAGGATGAAGAAATATTTCATATGTCGGTGAGATATCGTTGATTGGAAATTTACGAAAAGGAGGCTTAATCCAATGGACACAGTAGAATCATCGAATCAATATGTTAGTGGTAGTACAGTTAGAAAATCCCATAGAATAAGCCTTTATTATAATAGATAAGAGGCCGGTAGAGGAGATTCAGATAAAAAATGAAACGGAGAAAATATAACCGGACGAAAAAATAAAAAAGCTGTAAACATATTGAACAGATACCACATATTTAAAGATATTATTAAAATGTGTAAAGAAACATGAATAGTAGATTTGAATGAACGTGCAGGAAGATGAGTAAAAGATCATCGGAAAGCATAAAAAGGCGACAGGGAAAAAAAGAAAAACATTCTCCGATTTGAAAATTAAATAATTGAATATGATAAAATTGAATACATAACAGCCATCATAAATAAAAAATATGATGGCTGTTTTTAGTGTAAATATTTGTAACTTTTGTAATATTTTTTTAACATATTTAACTGGATATTTTGACAATAAACAGGTCATATGATAAACTTATATAAGTAAAATTGCAGGGAAATACGTTTTTTAAATAAATATTTTGAGGTGAGAAGTATTGGATAAATATGAATATAGGGTGAAGACCGAGCAGATGCTGGATCATCTGGAAAAAAAGGAGTATCAGCAGGCGATGAAAATCGCTGATGGTATAGACTGGAGAAGAGTAAAGAATGCATCTATGCTCAACACAGTAAGTGAAATCTATGAATATAATGGAGAATTTAAAAAGGGGAGAGATATCTTATTTCTTGCATTTGACAGAGCACCGGGAAGCCGGAAGATTGTATACCGCTTAGGTACACTGGCATTGAAGATCAAAGATATCAGAGAAGCAACAGATTGTTATGAAGAATTTGTAAAGCTGGCACCAAAAGATCCGAATCAGTACATTTTGAAATATAAAATCCTGAGAACACAGGGAGCAGCGCTTTCCGATCAGATTACAGCACTGGAAGAGTTCAAAAAAGCGGAATACATTGAAAAATGGGCATACGAACTTGCAAAGTTGTATGATGAAGCCGGAATGACTGCGGAATGTCTGGAAGAATGTGATGACCTGATCCTTTGGTTCAGTGAAGGAAAATATGTATACCTTGCAATGGAACTGAAGATGAAGTACAAGCCGCTGACACCTCTTCAGCAGGAAAAATATGACAGCCGTCCGGGAGCAGTGAAGAAGAAAGAAGAACCGGTGAAACAGCCAGAGTCAACTTTAGAAGAAGTTGATGATGAGAATGAATATGATGAAGGAATAGATGTGGATGCGCAGACACAGGAAGAATCTGTTCCGGCTGCTGTAGTGGAAAGCGTCAGCGAACCGAAAGTACGGGAAATCCCACCGCAGTCAGTTCCGATGCAGGAAATACCGGTACAGGAAGAACTGACACAGGAAGAGCCTGTAGAAGAAGTTATAGAAGAACCGGCCGTAGAGGTCGTACAGGAAGAAGTACCGGTGTATGCAGAACCAGAATCAAGTCTGATAGAACAGGCATCACCGATCAAACAGGTTGTGACAGGGTCCACTTTGGAGGAAGCTTTATCACAGGGTATGGCAGTTGCCAGCGGTATTAATAGCGGTATTAATATTGAAGAAGAAGCAATGAAAGAGCGCGAAGATGAGATTCTGGCAAATGGTCAGATGATGATCGATGACATCCTTCAGAAATGGGAAGCAAAACAGAAAGACCATGAAGAAGCAATCGCAAGACAGAAGGCGAAGGATGAGGAACGCCTGCAGAAAGAAAGAGAACAGGCAAGAATCCGTCAGGAAGAAGAGCGCAGAGAAGTAGAAAGAAAAGCAGCCGAAGCTGAGGCGGAGAGAAAAGCTAAGGAAGAGGCAGCAAGAAAGGCAGCTGAAGAAGAAGCCAGAAGAAAAGCTGAAGAAGAGGCAGCAAGAAAGGCAGCCGAAGAAGAAGCCAGAAGAAAAGCTGAAGAAGAGGCAGCAAGAAAGGCAGCCGAAGAAGAAGCCAGAAGAAAAGCTGA
>CAKRAT010000057.1 GCA_934295165.1 uncultured Dorea sp.
TTCTTATCTGCATTAAATGCACCCGCTCCTACTGCGAAAGATACATCCACCAGTGGTAAAATGATCGTATCTCCGATGTGGATCGCATCTCCTACTACCGTCTTAGATGATACCACTCCATCCATGCCGTGGAACAGTGCTTCTACGGTTCCTTTAAAATTATTCTCAGCCATCTTCTTTCCTCCTTGCATTATCTATAATTGAAACTCACGGAGATCATGATATGTCTTTCTGATTTCCTTGCACCATACCAGATTCCACAGGAAGCAGACCAGCGGCGCCATACGGAATCCGCCGCGGACTTTGACGTCTCCTTTCAGGATCCGTCTTTCAAAATTCGGTTCTACCGACATGTGATCTCCGATAAACGGATAAATCATACTTAAAGCTGCCAGTGCCTGTCCTGTGTGATACGGATCTTCGAATCCAAAATGAACCGCACCTTTTATTACTTTCGGTTTCCAGCGCTTTAACAGCTTGCCCGCTTCTTTTTTTACCTTTAAAAAAGCTTTCTGATGCACCGGATCTTCCAGTTCCTTCATAATTTTTTCTTTCTTTTCCGATATGCTGTCCAGCTTTTCTTCTGCATGTCCAACCATATGCTTTATCTTATCACAGAATTTTACGATTGTACATTTGATCTTCTCAAATTTTCCGGCTTTTTCTTCCGGCTTTGCAGCCTTTTTTACTTTCTTAGTTTCTTCACTGCCTTTTTCCGATTGAATGTTTTCAGATCTCTTATGAGCTTTTTCAGAAATACTTTCCAGGCTTTTTTCAGTTTTTTTCCGGGTCCTTTTTTCCACATTTTTCGGAACCGTTTTACCGCTCTCCACAGTTCTTTTTTCTTCTTCAGACTCTTCTTCCATCTCCGATAGTCCGCTGCTGCTTTCCACTCTCTGTTCTTTCCGATTTTCTTTCGGAGCTGTATTCCCTTTTTCATGAACTTCCTCCTTCTCAGATTCTATCTTCGCAGTTTCCGTTTTCTCAGTGTCTGTTTCCGCCAGATGATTTTCCGGTTCCTTTTCCCTGTTTCCCGCAAGTCCACTTTTCTGACTTTTCTGCGGTTCATTTCCGAAAGTTTTCCATGCGATCCGCACACGCCATTTTAGCTCCTGCGCTTCAAATGATGCATCGATCCGTATCAGGCGCAAGAGCCACGTCACACGGCCGTATGCACTGCTTTCCTTTATCTCTCCGGGCATCGAAGCATCCAGCCGGTATCTTACCGGAACACTCAGAAGAATCAGCAGAAGTAAGAGCACCAGGCCCAGAACCGCCGCAATAATAATCCCTATTATTTTTAAAATGATCAAAAGAATATGTAACATCATCTTATCTTCCCTGTTCTTTTTCTAATATATAAGACCGTATATCGCATCCACCTGTCTCTTTATATACTTCCTGTACAATCTGTTCCACCAGTTCTACTGCTTCCTCATATCCTTTTGTAATTCCTACCACGAACAGATCTTGTTTCGGAAATACAGGCTGTTTAAACTGAAGTGCCGGATAGATTTCCAGTTGATTCTTCTCACTGACCGCCAGCGTGATCACATGCACACCCAGCTGCAGTTTTCCGGCTTCCAGCTTACGGATGATTTTCTCTTTTTTCTTTTCCAGTCCTTCTGTCAGATACAGATGCTTATAGTATCGCATATTTTCCGTCCTTCTATACATTTTTTCTAAACCGCCATACATTCTAATGCAGGTTTTACAGATACATTTCTTAATAATACCGGCCGGTATCTGTCCTTAAATCTAATAATACGAATCAAAAATCTCTTTCGCCACGTTAACCGCCTTTGCCGTTCCATCTGACGATTCAATAATCACACTGACAACCAGTTCCGGATCTTCTACATTCGACATTCCGATGAACCAGGAATGATCCTTTTCTTTATCCGAACTATATTCTGCCGTACCGGTCTTTCCGGCCGCTGTATAATTCTGTCCACTTAATACAGATGCCGTACCGTAATCTACCACGCTCTTCATATACTCTTTGATCTGAGAAGCCTCTTCTGCCGTCATAAGCTGCTTATATTCTTCTTTTTCCGTCTCTTTCATAACTATACCAGATGCATTCGTCACCTTATCAACCAGATACGGTTTCATCAGCTTGCCGTTATTTGCAATCGCAGATGTGATCAGTGCCATATGATATGGACTTACCTGTGTCTCACCCTGTCCCATTGCTGTCATCATCTTCGTACCGTTTCCTGCAGATCCATCCAGCGTAAAGCTGCTCTTACTGTACGGAAGATCTGACGGCAGTTTGGAATCAAACAGAACTTCCTCTGCTGTCTTCTTGAATTTTGCCGGATCCAGTGACAGTCCTATATTCGAAAATGATGTATTGCACGAATATGCCAGACTGTCCTGCAGACTGACCAGTCCATGAACATGTCCATTATAACAGTGAATTTTGATTCCGCTGTCTTCAATCGAACCGGTACAATTATAAGAATACGAACTGTAATCCGGATTCTCTCGCATAAATTCCAGAAGCGTTACAACTTTAAAAGTGGATCCCGGTGCATACTGTCCCTGCGTCGCACGGTTTAAAAGTACACTATTTTCATCCGTACTCAGAGCATCCCAGCTGGCTTCTACTGTATTCGGATCAAAGTCCGGCTTGGATACCATGGCAAGAATCTTTCCTGTCTCCGGCTCCATCACTACTACTGCACCCTTTTTATCCCCCAGTGCCTGATATGCCGCTTCCTGAAGGTCTGCATCCAGTGTAGTCACAACCGTATTTCCCATGTTCTTTTTATCCTGGAATTCATTCTTTAATTTGATCAGGAAATTTTCATCCGAAGTCAGCAGGTCATAATTTTCCAGTGATTCGATCCCGGATTTTCCCTGTGCGCTGTAACCGACCACATGCGCAAATGCATTGCCATAAGGATATTCTCTCGTCTCACTTCCATCTGCTGCCGTATCAGTCTTCGCAAGTACATTCCCATTCTTATCTACGATGGTTCCTCTGGTCACTCTCTTTGCATTCGTATTCTGTCTGGCATTATAAGGGCTTCTTATGATCTCCTGGCTTTTTTTTACCTGAAAATATCCAATATATCCCAGCAGCACCAGAAAGAGTGCTACAAATACATACGTGACTCTAGCGAACTCTTTGTTTCTTGCGCGCTTGGCTTTGAGCCGCTTCTTTTCGCGCTTTTTGGCTTCTCTGCGCTCTTTGCGGGTCATATCCTGTCTCTCGATATCTCGCCGCATTCTCCTGTCGGCTTCTCTTTGCTCGTAACCGTTCTTTCTTCCTTCTCTCAATATCCTCTTCCTCGTCTTCTCTTAAAATATACAGTCCCTGGATAATTGCAAACATGATCAGCGTACTGATCAGAGAACTTCCGCCATAGCTTACCAGCGGAAGTGTTACACCTGTTGACGGAATGAACTTTGTCGCTCCTCCGATCGTTAAAAACACCTGGAATATGTAACAGGTACCAAGTCCCAGTGCCACCATTTTATAAAACAGATTATGCAATTGCATTGCAATATTTAAGAACATCACATAACAGCTCACACAGATCAGGATCAGACACATCGCATAAATCAGTCCCATCTCTTCTGAAATCGCAGAAAAGATAAAGTCCTCTGCCGATACCGGGATCGTATCCGGCTGTCCCTGATAAAGCCCGGCCCCGAACCATCCGCCGGTTCCGATGGCAAATAACGACTGCGCCACCTGATATCCACCATTATCATAAGTTCCAAACGGGTCTCTCCATACATTTACACGTGTTCTGACATGCGTAAACAGATGATATGCCGCAACTGCCCCGACGCTTCCTGCTCCAAGTCCCGCAAGGATATACAATGGCTGATGCGTTGCCACATACAACATAACCAGATATACCACGAAGATAATCAATGCAGCCCCCAGGTCTTTGGATACCACAAGGATCAGCACATGAAATGCAGCAACCGCCGTCGTCACTACGAGATCTTTAAATTCCGTAGACCGTTTAAAACTGGATGCCACAAAGAACACAAATACAATCTTCACCAACTCTGAAGGCTGGATATTGATTCCTGCAACTGTAAATCCAAGCATTGCACCATAAGACACTCTGCCGACAACAACTACCGCTGCCAGTGATACGATTCCGGCAATTCCGTAAAGAATTCTCCATTCTGATAAGAACCGGACCTTTCGTATAATGATTGGAATCACAAGACAAAGCACAATTCCCGCTGCTGCGATCAGATACTGCTTCGCCGCCTTATCATAATTCAGTCTGGTGATCATGATAAATCCAATACTCAAAAGCATACACATGTTATTTACAACCAACCGTGATACCTTCGGATAAATAAAACTATATAGCAGGATGGTCCCGCCCAGAAGCGTTACCTGCATCAGATATAACGCCAGAATCTTCGTATCTTTCTTTTCCAGATACATCACAAGAAATGCCGTCAGATGCATCATGAACATCAATACATTCTGTTTTCTGAGACACCGCTTCTTTTTATCCGGATCATAATATCCGAAGATACTGAAACACAGATACGTATACACCGTAATCATCAGAATCATCAGATATTTTGATAATTGTACAATTATATTTACCAACTCTTCACCTACTTTACTCCTCTTTTAAAATGTCCTCTTGTATAATCCTGCATCGGAGGTTCTATTTTACGTCCTTCTTCAAATGCAAGCATATAGACACGACAGACTTCTTTCACCTGCTCCCGGTTCTCTGTCGTAAAATCCAGACGGACTTCCGCCGGTTTTAATGAACTTACCTCTTCTACTTTATCAGCAAGGAATAAAGGTGCCGAATTATACATCACATTATAGCAGTCTCTGCAATAGCGTCTGACCGCAAACTTCTTCTGATAGCGATCCGAGATCGTAAGTACGCCTCCCTTTCCATCACAAAACATGCTGGTCTTCTGTATGCACCCTGCACTGACCATCACCGGCTGATATCCATATGCGATAAATGCCTGTCCTTCTATCCCAAGTCTTGCCAGTTCCCGGTCATTCAATTCCACTGATGCCGTTCCTCTGGCAATTTCTAACTGTCTGAATTCCTCTTTTGTCTTATGATTGAAAATATAAAGATTATAATCGCTACGGATTTCTTTCTGATATCCATGCTGTTTCAGCCATGCGTAACTTTCCCAGTTACGAATCAGGATACCATCATATTTTTTCTCGATCTTTGTATATATTTTTTCATATCTCCGGATCGTATTCTCCCTGAAAATATACGGCATAGCAAGGAAATACTGCACTCCGTTTTCCCGTTCAAATTCAACCTCTTCTTCCAGGTAAATACATCGGATGCCACTGTTTACTGCTGATTCCAGCTGTGCTTTTGTCTGTACACTCGCAGACATACAATATTTCATTTTTCCGGCATCTTCTATGACTTCTTTTATTTCCGGGCTGCAGCAGACTTCTTCCCGTCTGTACTGCATCTGAATCTGCTCCGTCAGTTCTTCGATCCCATCCCTCCGCAGTTCATTCAGTGCCTGCATCGGAAGAAATACATTTCCTTCAAGCTGAATCTCCAGACGGTCGAAGGCGAACTCTGTATTACCGGTTTTTCTCATCTGTTTTTCGATTCTTGCCGGATCTAGCGGCTGCTTCTGTGCCTCCTGCACTTCCTGCCCGGTACATTCTGTCACAATATCTCCGCATGATATTGTTAGTTTAGCACGGTTTCCGACAGAAAGTGTTAAAATACCATTAATTTTTTCTTGTACTTTTATATCCTGCCATGGCTTTTCCTCTGTGTTTCCATCTTTGCCATTCTTCGGCCGTTTTAAAGATACCATATCTTTGCCGTTATGCCGGTGGTAGTAGCCCTCACAGTAACCACGTCTCTGATAAGTTGCAAGCAGCTCATTTTTATCTGCCCCGGACACGTGATAAGCAGATTTATCTTTTCCTTCTTTTTTCAATTTCAGATACTGGTCCGCATATTTCCGATACATCTTTACAACCGTATATACGTATTCCGGCTGCTTCATTCTGCCCTCAATCTTAAATGAATCAATCCCGGCATCTATCAATTCCGGCAAAATTTCAATCGTACACAGATCCTTCAGGCTCATCAGGTCTGCCGGTTTCTTCCCCTCTGCCTGATAAGGAAGACGGCACGGCTGTGCACACTGTCCCCGGTTACCGCTCCGCCCCCCGATCATGCTGCTTAACAGGCACTGTCCCGAATAGCAATAGCAAAGAGCTCCATGCACAAAGCATTCCATCTCCAGTCCTGTCTGCTCTTTCATATCACGGATTTCTTCTAACGAAAGTTCCCGCGCCGGCACAACTCTTGTAATCCCGTATTTCTTCAGGAACTCTGCTCCAAGCGTATTCGTAATCGTCATCTGTGTACTTGCATGTACCGGCATCCCCGGAAAATGCTCTCCGATAAACTTAACTGCGCCAATATCCTGTACGATCACACCATCCAGTCCCGCCTTATAATACGGAAGCAGATATGCATACAGTTCATCCATCTCCCGGTCTTTCAGAAGTGTATTCACTGTCATATAAATCTTTCTTCCATGAACATGTACATATTCGATTGCCTGCACCAGATCTTCTTCTGAAAGGTTCTGTGCATATGCTCTTGCCCCAAATCTGATGCCTCCCAGATATACCGCATCCGCTCCTGCGGCCACCGCCGCCCGCAGACACTCCATCGATCCTGCCGGAGCTAATATTTCTACATTTCTACTCATAGTCTTATCCCGTCTCTTTTTTGTTTCTTTTCCAATATTTCCGATATTCCCGTTATCTGTTCTGACTTTTTCTTCTCTCTGTCAGCCGTCTGTTTTATTTCGGACTTGTAAAAAAGGCTGTCATACGACAGCCTAATTCTTACTTATTATTCTTAATCTCTGTTTCCAGCTGTACGATCTTCATCTGAAGTTCCTTATTCTCTTCCTTCAGCTTGTCCATCGCTTTCTCTGCATTCTCCAGCTTGATCTGAACGGATATCAGTTCATGCTTTAAGTCATACATCTCTTTGTCTTTTGCCTCGATATCACTTTCCAGTGTACCACCCTGCTTCTTCGCTTTAAAATAATCATCTGCAATGTTCAGTGCCAGCAGAATACTTCTGGTCTCTGCACTCTGCTTGCGATATCCCTCACTATTGCTGCATTCGTCCAGCTTATGGTTCAGATATGTAGAAACTTTCTGTAAATAGTCTTCACTTTCAAATCCACTTAAAGTAAAAACCTTTCCTCCTATTAATACTTCTGTATAGTTTTTTGATGATGCCATAAGAAGCCTCCTCGAACTTTCATAATTTCTGATAACTATTATAAACTAATCCCTAAGAAAAACCAACTGTTTTATTCATTTTCCTTAGAAATTCCCAGATGTGCATATGCCGCATCTGTCACAACTCTTCCTCTGGGGGTTCTCTGAATGAACCCGTTCTTTAATAAATATGGTTCGTATACATCTTCAATCGTACCCGAATCCTCTCCAATTGACGCCGCCAGGGTCTCTAACCCCACCGGTCCCCCGCCAAATTTCTCGATCATGGTCAGAAGAATACCCCTGTCCGTCTGATCCAGACCTTCCTTATCTACATCCAGAAGATCCAGTGCATAATTTGCCACTTCTTCTGTAATGTATCCGTCATATTTCACCTGTGCAAAATCTCTGACACGCTTTAACAATCGGTTGGCAAGTCTTGGTGTTCCTCTCGAACGCCTTGCCATCGCATACGCCCCGCTTTCGTCGATTCCCACTTCCAGAACTTTTGCCGAACGTAAAATGATCGTCTTTAATTCTTCGATCGTATAATATTCCATCCTGGTCACAACCCCAAAGCGGTCTCTCAGTGGTGCTGTCAGCATCCCCGCTCTTGTTGTTGCCCCTACCAGCGTAAATTTCGGAAGATCCAGACGAATGGATCTTGCAGATGCGCCCTTTCCGATCATAATGTCAATCGCATAATCTTCCATCGCCGGATACAATACTTCTTCCACCTGCCGGTTCAGGCGGTGGATCTCATCTACAAAAAGGACATCCCCTTCCTGTAAGTTATTCAGGATTGCGGCCATCTCTCCCGGCTTTTCAATCGCCGGTCCGGATGTGATCTTCATATTTACATTCATCTCATTGGCGATAATCCCGGCAAGCGTCGTCTTTCCAAGCCCCGGAGGGCCGTAAAACAGCACATGATCCAGTGCCTCCCCACGCGCCTTGGCTGCTTCAATATAAATCTTCAGCGTCTTCTTGGCTTTCGCCTGGCCAATATAATCTTCCAGAAGCTGAGGTCTTAAATGATTCTCGATCTTAACATCTTCTTCCAGATTCTCAGCCGTCATAATTCTTCTGCTCATCTGTCTACCTCATCCTCTACAACATATATTTCAGAGACTGACGGAGAACATCTTCTACATCCATGTCATCCGCAATCTCCACCTGTCTGACTGCTTTCAATGCCTCTGTATTGCCATAGCCAAGCGCAACCAGTGCCTGCACAGCTTCACTTACCATCTCATTTGCCATATCGGTGGATGCATTCGTTGTATTTGTTGCTGCATTTACCGTATTCTCCAGCGCATCCTCAAGCTTCAGCTTATCCTTTAATTCCAGAATCAGTTTTTCTGCCGTCTTCTTTCCGATTCCGGGAGCTGCCTGTATGGCTTTTACATCATTGGATGCCACGGCAAATCGCAGATCATCCGGTCCAAGTGCAGAAAGAATTCCAAGACCGCCTTTCGGTCCGATCCCGCTCACACCGATCAGAAGCTTGAAGACTCTCAGTTCGTCTCTTGTAAGGAATCCATACAGCTGCATCAGGTCTTCCTTCACATGCAGATAAGTGTGAATCTTCACTTCTTTTCCAAGAGCCGGAAGTCTCCCCATTGCCGTTCCCGCCATATAGATGCCATATCCGACACCGCCCACATCTACAATGACCTTATCTTCTTCCATCCCTTCCAGAATTCCACGTATATATGTAATCATAGTTCCTCCATCAAAACTGTATATTTTTAATCCGCTTCAACATTTCCGCTGATACAATTCCAATCACCAGTCCCGTGATCAGTCCTGCAATCAGAAGCACCGGGAAATAATATCCCACACTGAACGTCTCCACCACCAGCATCGCAACAATCAGCTGTCCTATATTATGGAATACACCACCGGCCACACTGATCCCCATTACGCTGAAACCCTTGCTCTTCTTCAAAAGTGCCATTACTGTCAGACTCAAAAGACCGCCTGCCAGACTGTAAATGATACTGAAATAATTTCCGAATATGAATCCTGACAATAATACCCTGACTACAGACAACAGGTATACCTCCGGCAGTTTCATCTTATACAATGCGATCACGATCACCAGATTCGCAAGTCCGAGCTTTACTCCCGGAATTCCGAAATTAACCGGAATCAGCGTCTCTACATAACTGAATATCAGTGCCAGTGCCGTAAACACTCCAAAATATGCCACTCTGTTCTTCACGATGTTCCTCCTAATTCGCTACTGCATCAAATTCACTTTCTTCACTTCCATCCACCTCAACGACTACTTTATTCGGCAGGCAGATAATGCTCTCATGATTCTTTGATGCCGCTTTCTGATGTACGCACAACTGATCCGGACAATCCGCATCTGTCATCTTCGCTTCTCCATTTTTTATCGTAAGTATATTCGTACCACCATTAATCTTAATTTTCTGGTCTTTATTGAGCGGATAGGTTCCCTCCTCTTTTCCATCCACTTTCACAGTTACGGTATCTGCCCCATTGCTGCCAGAAAACTCATGCACACCATAAGCCGCTCCGGCAACCAGAAGAACTACTACTATAAGAATCCAGTCTTTTTTCTTCCAACTCATGCTTAATCTCCTTATCCACTAACGGTATTATTCTATCACAACCAATTGTCCCATTCAACAAAAAAGAAAATATGTTTGGTTTGCATCCACTCTTTTTCATGTTATACTACAAGTTGTGTAAATAAATGATAGAAATTCATCAATACGAGGTTATTTAGTTTTATGAAACTTACAAAATATCATATAATAACAAAACTTACAGTCTTTCTTATGTCTGCTGTCCTTCTGCTGGCCGGATGCTCCAGCCTAAAAAGCACCACACAGACAAGCCAGAGCCAATCCTACACCGATATGCTTTTTGATACTATCATTAAGATCCAGATTCTTGATCCGGCAGATGAAAGCGTTCTGGACGGTCTGAAAACGCTCTGCAAAAAATATGACACCATGTTCTCTACTACTAATGAGAACAGCGAACTTTACAAATTAAACCACGCCGGCGGACAACCTGTCACCGTCTCTGATGAAACTGCGAACCTGATTCAGAAAGGTCTTCATTACAGCAAATTGTCTGACGGTGCATTCGACATCACCATCGAACCGGTATCTGCCCTCTGGGACTTTAAGACTGACAAGCCAACTGTTCCAGCTTCTGATGCCATTACCGAAGCCGTAAGTCATGTAGATTACACAAAAGTTAAGCTAAACGGCAATACTGTCGCCCTGGAAGATCCAAAAGCTGGTATCGATCTCGGCGCCATTGCAAAAGGTTATATTGCCGATCAGGTGAAAAAATATCTCAAAAATCAGGGAATAAAGCATGCGATCATCAATCTCGGCGGGAATGTAGACGTCATCGGCTCCAAACCTGACGGAAGCAAGTACAATATCGGAATCCAGAAACCATTTGATGAATCCGGCGAGGCTATTACCTCTGTACAGTTAAAAGACCAGACGGTCGTAACTTCCGGAATCTATGAACGGTATTTTAAGAAAAATGGAAAACTCTACCATCACATTCTTGATCCACGCACCGGGTATCCGTGCGAAAATAACCTTTACAGCGTATCGGTCATTACGAATTCTTCTACAAAAGCAGATGCACTCAGTACGACTTGCTTTTTGCTGGGGTATGAGAAAGGGATGAAATTGATTGAGAAAATGGATGGGGTGGAGGCGATATTTATTACGAATGATGAGAAAATTCATAAATCCTACTAAATTTTAATTGCTGTTTAATGCATGAAGCGGCTAATACCCGGCCGGAAGAAAAGTAAGATAGCCTGGTTGCGTGCTGATTCGATCATGGAGTATTTCTAAAGCATAAAAATTGGCCTAAAAGCAGCAGTCAAAAAAACAAAACTCGCAAGCTCAAACAATGATTTTTTGACTGCTAACGGCCAATTTTGATACTTAAGAAATACTAACCATGATCTCATATGCACGCAACCAGGCTATCTTACTTTTCTTCCTCACGTTATCGCATGCTGTAATGATTCAGCAGCAGAGCCGTAACCGTTGTGATACCGAAAGTGTACAAAAAACCGGAAAGTCAAGGCTTCCACCACAACTTTCCGGCTACACACAAAGGTCACAATTTCGCTGTTGAATTCATTATCATTGGCCAATCACGACATAAGAAAGACTTGATGTTCTGGTTCAGGCGTATATGGAGCGATGTTAGAAGTTGTTAGGACGTCAGAATTTTCGTTACCCGGCCTAGGAGTCACTGTTTGAGCCGTATGGCGAGTTTGACTCCTAGGCCGGGTGCTTTTAGAAAATTCTGACGCCCTTATAACTTCTTCATCGTGGAATCCTAGCCAGAACCAGAACACCAAGTCTTTCTTATGGACTGAGAGGCCACGATGATGAACTAAACAGCAAAAAATTTAATAAAGTGCTGTCCCTGTAAATGCGACTGCTCCAAATAATACAACCAGCACCAGATATATTCCCAGCAAAGCTGCAAATATAATCAGCTGTGCTCTGCAGAAGTTTCTTCGATTGATATTACCTTCTTTACTGAATGCCCATACAAAATACATCACAATTCCAACACATGGGATGATCAATACAATCAGCGTCAGTATCCAGTCTTTTAAATCCATCGGAGCATTATCCATATGTTCCGCCCGATCACTGTTCTGGTTATATTGCTGGCTGTAGTCATAATGATTATCCTGATATGCAAATTTATTTTCCTGTGAATCTGTCGATTCTGTCTGTGACTGACCCGAATGTTCCGGTCCATTTTCCGGTTCTTCTGGTTTTACCTCTATATTTTCAGCCTTTTCTTCCGGCTCTCCCGCCGGCTCACCGTAATTGTAGACACCGTTGCCGGTTATCTGCTTGTTCTCTTCATCCATCTGTCGTTCCTCCTTTGTCATATTCTGCATCTATCTTATCATTTCAAAGCTCCAAATGCAACGCCCATCACCTTCTGAACCCGCCAAAGACAACTTTCTTCCAATGTATCATGCTCTGAAACAGATTATAGGGGTAATAACTCATCGGCGGCTGGTTCGGGAAATAACGATACATACGCCACACATAATAAATGACCATCAGAACAATACACGCAATACATGCTATTTTAAACCATTTTCCAATCTGTTTCTCGCAGATATACCGCTCCCATGCGAGTACTCCCACGCCTGCCGCAAATACGTAGATAAATGGATGCATCTGCCAGGCTCCCCGAAAATCGAGATGCAGTAATCTGATTCCGGCTCTTGTTAGTCCGCATGCCGGACAGGGAAATCCCGTGATCCAGACCATCGGACAGATACTGTGCAGGAATTTACTTCCAAATACAAAACAGGCGATTATAAATATAACCGCCCATTTTGCCCTCTTTATATCATTTTTAAATAATACAAATCCGTCTTTTAATGTTTTTTTCATCTTGTTATAAAATATCCTTCTTCAAGATATCCTTTTATGAAATATCTTTCTATGAGATAACCTTCTTCGGACATTTTGCTGCACAAGCACCGCAATCTTTACATTTCTCGTAATCAATGTGAGCGATGTTGTTCTCTACTGCTACAGCTTCGAACTTACATGCTTTTTCACACATCTTACATCCGATACATCCTGCTGTACATGCCTGCATAACTGCTTTACCTTTGTCCTGTGAATTACATTTTACCAGATGTTTCTGATCATATGGCAC
>CAKRAT010000058.1 GCA_934295165.1 uncultured Dorea sp.
TTAGAATTGACCCGCCGATGGAACCTGAACAGGAACGCCTTTCCAAGCTTTATTCCGGTTCGGGTATCCACAGCCTTCCTGAATTAAATCCCAAGTAAATTTAATGTCGCATAAAATTCCGGATAGGACACATCCACACACTGACTGTCTATAATCTGTGTTTCCCCGTCAGTGGCGAGTCCGGCGATCGAGAACGCCATTGCGATCCGGTGATCCAGATAACTCTGGATAGAAGCACCGCCAAGATGGCCGGTCCCCTCGATGATCATACCATCATCTGTCGGTGTGATATCAGCACCCATAGCCGTTAATCCGGCAGTAACCGTATCGATACGGTTCGTTTCTTTCACCTTTAATTCGGCAGCATCTTTGATCACTGTCTGGCCTTCGGCAAAAGCAGCCATGACCGCGATCATCGGAATCTCGTCGATCAGGGTCGGGATAGTATCACCTTCGATCACAGTTCCCTTTAACTGGCTGTGACGTACAAGAAGATCTGCACGGCCTTCTCCGCCTTCGAATGTCTGGCTGACTGTTTCGATGTCGGCACCCATAGCTTTGCAGACCTTTAAGAATCCGGCACGTGTAAAGTTGGTTCCAACATTTTTAACCAGAAGCTCAGATCCGGGAACCAGAAGTGCAGCTGCGATAAAGTATGCAGCCGAAGAGATGTCTCCCGGTACGCAAATCTGCTGGCCGTAAAGTTCTTCGCAAGGTTCTACATGAGCTGTGGCAGATCCATTGGTATGGAGATCCGTGGCAACACTTGCACCGAATCCCTGTAACATCAGTTCGGTATGGTTACGTGAAAGTGCAGGTTCAGTAACGGAAGTAGGGCTATCGGCATACAGACCGGCCAGAAGAACCGCTGATTTTACCTGTGCAGATGCAACAGGTGACTGATAATGGATACCGTGCAGTTCTCCAGGCTCGATACGGAGCGGTGCACAACCGTTGTCATTCAGACTGGTGATGTGCGCTCCCATACTGTTTAATGGTGTCATAATACGCTTCATCGGTCTGGAATTCAGCGAATCATCTCCGGATAATGTTGTTTCGAAATCCTGTCCGGACAGGATACCTGAGATCAGTCGTGTGGTTGTCCCACTGTTTCCAACATTTAAAGTAGAATCCGGAGCAGTGAGTCCCCGGAGTCCTTTTCCGTGTACCAGGATGCTGGATGGCTTTCTTTCAATCTCAACACCCATCTTGCGGAAGCAGTCGATGGTAGACAGACAGTCTGCACCTTCCAGAAAATGTGTGATCTCTGTAGTTCCGAGTGCAATGGAACCTAACATAATGGAACGGTGGGAGATGGATTTATCTCCCGGTATGGTTACTTCTCCCTTTAATCCCCTTACAGGGTTGATTGTTCTAACGCTCATATACGATATACCTGAATTTCTGCAGTAACTCTACAGCACGTTTTGTTGAGTCTTCGTCATAGAATTCAATACGCAGAACCCCTTCTTCAAATTCTCTGTTATGTACAATTCCGATGTTTTTGATACTGATGTTATTAGATGCAAGGATTGTTGCAATCGCGGCGATACCTCCGGCTTCATCAATGATATCACAGTATACGGCAAATGCCTTTTTGATCGGTCCTGCAGAGGACGAAGGCATGGAATTGCGGTAATTTCTGGATGATTCAAAACGGGTATAAAGATCCAGATCATCTTCACGCTCGATGGCTTCCTTGAAATCTTCCAGAGAGTCGATATACTGCTCCAGAATTTCAACAATATTGTCTTTATTCTTCAGACAGATATTCTGCCACATGACCGGTGACGAAGAAGCTATACGTGTGATGTCCTTAAATCCTCCGGCAGCCAGATTCTTCATCATTTCATCTTTGGTGTCATGTGTCTTGACAAAATTAACAAGTGTAGATGCAATGATATGTGGAAGATGACTGATTGTTCCGGTAATCTGGTCATGAATCTGGTAGTCCAGAATAACCGGGAGTGCTTTCAGGCTTTCGACAAATTTTTCATAAGCCTGTACCTTTTCATTGGCGGCTTGTTCAGTCGGTGTCAGGATAAAATATGCATTTTCAATCAGCATTGCTTTGGAATTACTGTATCCGCTTTTTTCGGAACCAGCCATCGGATGCCCTCCGATAAAGTATTTGCCGATTCCGAGGGTCTGTACTTCTTCGTGAATGTTTGTCTTTACACTTCCGACATCGGTAAGAATGCAGTCATCATTCAGATATTCGGTCAGCTGCTTCAGATAAGCCGTATTATATGCAACGGGTGCACATAAGAATATATAGTTACAATTCTGGAAATTATTATCAATCGTGGTTGCGGCTACGTCAATGATTGATTCCTGGGTTGCAAGCGCAAGAGATTCTTTGTTTTTGTCGAAAGCCACAATTTCGTAATCGGGATAGTACTGACGGATGGCTTTTGCGATAGAGCCGCCGATGAGTCCAAGTCCAATAAAACCGATTTTCTGCTTCATATATATAGATTCTCCTTTCAATGAGTTGCTTTGTATTATATAAATTGCCATGCATCCGCAAAGAGCTGCCAGTGGCAAGTCCTGTAGATGACATGTATCATAGTCTGCTCTTTATATAATAAGGAAACTCAGTTCATATTGTAACGTGTGATGAATGGATTTGTCAACACTATAATGCTTTAAAGTGAAAAAGTACCGCAGAATGTTGGAATGAATGTAGATAAACTGCATGATGAAATTGCAAAGAAAATTCAGAAATAAGTGAAAATTCACATTTATTTGAAAATAAATACAAAAATAATATGGTTAAAATGTATAAAAGTGTTGTAAAAAAACGGAAAGTTTAGTACAATATTTACATGAGATTTTACCAAAATAAGGAGGCAGCTATATGAAAGTTTACAGAACGGACGAAATCAGGAACGTGGTTCTCTTAGGACACGGTGGAAGCGGAAAGACCAGTCTTGCAGAGGCCATGGCATATGTGTCAGGGGCAACAAGCCGTATGGGAAAGATTGCAGATGGCAACACGATCAGTGATTTTGATAAAGAAGAACAGAAACGTGAATTTTCGGTCAGTACAAGCCTGATCCCGATCGAGTGGGAGAAAGCGAAGATCAATATTCTGGATACACCGGGATATTTCGACTTTGTGGGAGAAGTTGAAGAAGCTGTAAGTGCGGCGGATGCAGCGGTTATCGTTGTATCAGGTAAGGCTGGTGTGGAAGTTGGAACAGAGAAAGCATGGGAACTCTGTGACAAGTACAAACTTCCGAGAATGGTATATGTAACGGAGATGGATGTAGATGACGCAAGTTTCCGCCAGGTAGTACAGGATCTGACGGATCGCTATGGAAAGGTGATTGCACCTCATTTCCAGCCAATCCGTGAAAATGAGAAACTGGTAGGTTATGTGAACGTTATTAAGAACGCAGCAAGACGTTATACCGGTGTCGGACAGAGAGAGGAATGTGAGATTCCGGAATATTGTAAACCGAACCTCGAAATATACCGTGACAAATTACTGGAAGCAGTTGCAGAGACCAGCGAAGCATTTATGGAAAGATACTTTGAAGGAGATGAATTTTCCGTAGAAGAGATCCGTTCTGCAATGCGTACGGAAGTTATGGACGGAGATATTGTACCGGTTGCAATGGGATCTAATATTCAGGCACAGGGAGTTGCAAACTTACTTTCTGACATTGTAAGATTCTTCCCAAGTCCGGACAGCAGAAGCTGTGCAGGAATCAACCGTAAGACGAATGAAATCTTTGAAGGAAATTATGATTTTGCAAAAGCAAAATCTGCATATGTATTCAAGACCATGGTAGATCCATTCATTGGAAAATATTCATTTGTCAAAGTATGTTCCGGCGTATTAAAAGGAGACGATACTTTATATAACGGAGATTCTGATGCAGAAGCAAAACTTGGCAAGATCTACACAATGGTAGGAAATAAACCAACCGAAGTCAGCGAATTATTCGCTGGTGATATCGGAGCAATTGCAAAACTGGCCAATACAAAGACAGGGGATACACTTTCTACCAAGAATACGCCGGTTATGTATGGAAGAACGGAATATTCAAGACCATATACATATATGAAATATATCTGCAATAATAAGGGAGATGAAGATAAAGTATCTCAGGCACTGCAGAAGATGATGGCAGAAGATGTCACGCTGAAGACAGTGAATGACAGTGAGAACCGCCAGACACTTCTCTATGGTATGGGTGACCAGCATCTGGAGATCACAGCAAGTAAGCTTGCAGCACGTTATAAATGTGAGATCAAACTGGAGACACCAAAGGTAGCATTCCGTGAGACCATTAAGAAGAAATCCGACGTAGATTCTAAATATAAGAAACAGTCCGGCGGACACGGACAGTATGGACATGTTAAGATGAGATTCGAAGCATCCGGTGATCTTGAGACACCTTATGTATTTGAAGAAGAAGTTGTAGGCGGGGCTGTTCCGAAGAATTACTTCCCGGCAGTTGAAAAAGGTTTGCAGGAAGCAGTCGTAAAAGGTCCTCTTGCAGGATACCCGGTAGTGGGTGTGAAAGCCGTATTGTACGATGGTTCATATCATCCGGTTGATTCTTCTGAGATGGCATTCAAGACGGCAACGATCCAGGCATTCAAGAAGGGCTTCATGGAAGCTTCACCGATACTGCTGGAACCAATTGCATCTCTTACCGTTACTGTTCCGGATGATTATACAGGAGATGTTATGGGGGATCTGAACAAACGTAGAGGACGTGTGCTGGGAATGAATCCGATTTCCGGCGGCAAACAGGAGATCGTGGCCGATATCCCGATGACAGGACTCTTTGGATACTGTACCGTATTAAGATCTATGACAGGTGGAAGAGGCATATATTCTTATGAATTCAGCCGCTACGAACAGGCACCGTCTGATGTACAGGAAGCAGAGATTGCAAAACGTGCAAAAGAGGAATAAAGTGTTAAGAAAATGTATAAATAGAAGAAAAGCCCGTAAGGGCTTTTTTTCTTAATGCAAAGGTGCTATAATCTCTTGTGTTAAAAATACAGGTATCCGGATAATAAGAAAGATACAAAGTGGATAATTGTGAGGTCAGAGAATGAAAATTGTGATTATTGGGGATGGAAAAGTTGGTCATAAGTTGACCACCCAGCTATCTGAAGAAAATTATGATGTGGTTTTAATTGATCAAAATGAGGGAAAACTGAAAGAAGCAGTGAATGAGCTGGACATTTTCTGTATTACGGGGAATGGAGCAGATGTAGAGGTGCAGAGACAGGCTGACGTGCCACATGCAGATCTGGTGATTGCTTGTGCATCAACAGATGAACTAAATATGTTAAGCTGCCTTCTTGCAAAGAGATTAGGTGCCAGACATACGATCGCACGAGTAAGAAATCCGATTTATTACCGGCAGATTGATCTTTTAAAAGAAGATCTGCATCTGAGTATGGCGGTTAATCCGGAACGTGCGGCAGCAAATGAGATATCCAGGGTATTACTTTTCCCGGAGACGAGTAAAGTAGAGACGTTCATGAAGGGACGTGTGGAACTGGTAGAATTTGTTGTAAGAGAGGACAGTGCGCTTGCAGGACTTTCTCTTGCAGAAGTATACCGAAGGTTCCAGATCAAGATTCTGGTATGTGCGGTAAAAAGAGGACAGAAGATCTATATTCCGGATGGAGATTTCGTTCTGGAAAAAGGAGATAAGATGCATATTGTTGCAGCACATCAGGATCTGAAGTCATTTTTCAGAGCTTTGGGACACCGAAATGCGAAGGTGAAAAAAGTACTGATCTGTGGCGGCGGACATGTATGCTTCTATCTTGCAATTCAGCTCTTACAGGTAGGTATGCAGGTGAAGATCATCGAGCAGAATATGAAGAGATGTGAAGAATTATGTGAGCTTTTACCAAAGGCGACGATCATTCATGGAGATGGGGCGAATCATGACCTTCTGGTAGAAGAGGGAATCAATGAGTCAGATGCATTGATTGCACTGACGGGTATGGATGAAGAGAATATCATCATGGCATTGTTTGCAAAACTTCAGGGTGTAAATAAGATTGTTGCAAAAGTAAATGAAGATTCCAGAGCACAGATGGTGGAAGGACTGGGAATTGATTCAATCGTGTCGGCAAAAAGTGCTACGGCAGATGCGATCATGAGTTACGTCAGAGCGAGAAATGAATCTGCAAGTAATGTGAACGTAGAATCTATGTACCAGCTTCTGGGCGGCAAAGTAGAAGCCTTGGAGTTTATTATTAAGTGTGAATGTAGTTTTACCAATGTACCGCTTCGTGATCTGCGGACGAAGAAGAATAATCTGATCGCCTGCATCGGACGAAAAAGAAGAATTATTATCCCGAATGGTGAAGATCACCTGGAGGTTGGTGACAGCGTTGTAGTTGTCACGATGGATCACATTGATAAATTCAGCGATATACTGGAATAATATACTGGAATAAGGAGACAGAAAAGAAGTTATGAATACAAAAATGGTAAGATATATTCTGTGCAGGATGCTTGGAGTAGAAGCGAGCCTTTTACTTTTTCCGGCAATTATTGCGGCAATATATCAGGAAAAGTGTGGAGTTGTATTTCTGATCCCGGCTGGAATATTGTTTCTGCTGTTCTTTGTGGCAGGTATGAAAAAACCGGAAAACAGCCATATTTACGGAAAAGAAGGAATGGTGATCGTTGCGCTTGCATGGCTTTTATGGTCCTTGTTTGGTGCCAGTCCATTTGTAATTTCCGGATATGTTCCGAATTATGTGGATGCTTTTTTTGAAACAGTTTCCGGTTTTACTACAACCGGATCCAGCATTATAAGAGATGTTGAAGCACTTCCGCATTGCCTGCTGTTCTGGAGAAGTTTCACACACTGGATCGGAGGAATGGGAGTGCTGGTCTTTGTACTGGTAGTAACTTCACTGGATAAGAAGAATTCCATGTATCTGATGCGTGCGGAAGTTCCGGGACCGGAGAAGGATAAACTGGTGCCGAAAGCAATGTCGACGGCACGTATTTTATATGGTATGTACCTGATACTTACGGTGATCGAAATTGTATTTCTGATTGCCGGAGGAATGAACATGTTTGACAGTATGATTTTTTCGTTCGGTTCTGCAGGAACAGGAGGATTTTCAAATTATGCTGACAGCGTGGCACATTTTAACAGTGCTTATATAGATGGTGTGATTACAATATTCTGTGCATTGTTCGGAGTGAATTTTGCCCTGTTTTACTTTATGCTTCTTGGAGATTTTAAATCAATCCGCAAGAATGAAGAATTACGGACATATATTTTACTGATCGCAGGTGCAACCGTGCTGATCACAGCCAATATCCATTCGCTGTATCCGACAATCGGAAAAGCATTCCGTTATGCGATATTCCAGGTAGTAACGATCATCACGACCACCGGATATTCAACGGCAGACTTTGCAAAATGGCCGATGTTCTCCAGAGCGATCATTATGATGCTGACGGTAGTAGGAGCGTGTGCTTCTTCGACCGGAGGAGGAATCAAGGTATCAAGACTGCTGGTCGGAATGAAATGTGTAAAGAGAGAGATTACACAGCTGGTTCATCCTAAGTCCGTTGGCATTATCCGCATAGGCGGAAAAAAGGTCAGTTCAGATGTGCTGAGAACGATTTATATTTATTTTATAGCATATATAGGAATTCTGATCAGTTCGGTCATTCTGGTGTCGTTGGATAATTTTGATTTTGAGACAACGTTCAGTGCGGTACTTACAACACTTGGCAATGTCGGACCTGGTATGGCAAAGGTTGGACCGATGGGAAATTTTGCGGATTTTTCACCGCTCTCAAAATTAGTATTATGTTTTGATATGCTGGCAGGACGTCTGGAGATATTTCCGTTCCTGATGCTGTTCACGGCACCGGCATGGCGCAGAAAATTCTAGAATAACAGGCGGCTTTTTCGTGCCGTCTGCTTTTCTATATATTAAAGTATCCGTAGTATGCTGCCCCTGTGAGGCGGCAGATTCTGTGGACAGGAGGAGAAGTTTATGAAAGGAAAAACGAAAGTGCTGATCGCCGTTATGGTTGTGTTTCTTGCAGGAATCTATTATTATGCTGCAATACCGGCGGTCAATATTCATTCATCAGATACATGGTTTTTCATCATGATCTTTCTGGTGATACTGGCTGTTCTCTATCTTGGAAGAAAAAAGATGAACAGATATGAAGTAAAAGAAAGTAAAGTAGTAAAAGGATTTCTTGGAGTAGTTGTGGTCCTGGGTATTATTTACCTGCTTGGAACACTGCTTTCTTCACCAGTTGTAAATGCGAAGAAATACCAGAAGCTTATGACTGTCAAAGAAGGAGAATTTACAAAAGATGTAGACGAACTGTCATTTGACAAGATCCCGCTTCTGGATAAAGATACGGCAGCACTTCTTGGTGACCGTAAGATGGGAAGTATGGTGGATATGGTATCTCAGTTTGAGGCAGACGATATCTATAGCCAGATCAACTACAAGGGCAATCCGGTCCGTGTGACACCGTTAAAATATGCGAGCCTGATCAAGTGGTTTACCAATCAGAGTGACGGTATCCCGGCTTATATCCGAATCAATATGGCGAATCAGTCTACCGAACTTGTGAAATTAGACCAGGGTATGAAATATACGACCAGTGATCATTTTAACCGTAATATTTACCGGCATCTGCGTTTTGCGCATCCGACTTATATCTATGGCGAATTAAGTTTTGAAATTGATGAAAATGGAGATCCATACTGGATCGCACCGGTCAAGAAATTCAACATCGGTTTATTCGGCGGTGAGACGGTTGGAAAAGTTGTGATCTGTAATGCGGTGACAGGAAAGACGAAGACATACGATGTCGGAAATGTGCCACAGTGGGTGGACCGTGTATATTCTGCAGATCTTCTGGTGAATCTGTTTGATTATTATGGAAAATTGAAACACGGATTCTTTAACAGTGTACTGAGTCAGAAAGACTGTCTGGAGACAACGGACGGTTATAACTATCTGGCATTAAATGATGATGTGTGGATGTATACCGGAGTTACTTCTGTCAATGGGGATCAGTCCAATGTTGGGTTCGTTCTGGCAAACCAGCGTACAATGGAGACAAAATACTATAAAGTAGAAGGCGCGACAGAATCTTCAGCCATGTCATCGGCAGAAGGGCAGGTACAGAATCTGAAATATCAGGCGACGTTCCCGTTGTTATTGAATATTGCGGGTGAGCCGACTTATTTCGTTGCATTGAAAGATGATGCCGGTCTGGTGAAGAAGTATGCGATGGTAAATGTCCAGAAGTACCAGATTGTTGCAATCGGAGACAGCGTCAGCCAGTGTCAGGATAATTACAATGAATTACTTCTGAAAAATGGTGTGAAAGAACAGGAAAAGGATACACGTAAGGAAGAAGAAGTGTCCGGAAAGATTACGAAGATCGCACAGGCGGTTCTGGATGGTAATTCTCATTACTATCTGATGCTGGAGAATTCTGATGCAATCTATGACGTATCAGTGGCAGATATCATAGATGTGATCCGGTGTGAGCTTGGAGAACAGGTAACGGTAACTTATAAAGAGGATGAAGATGTCAATACAGTAACGAAGCTGGATGTCGGTGAGAATACAAAAGAAAAAGCATCTTCCAACAAGGAAGAGGCAGATACACAGGAATAACAAACGGTTATAAAGTTTAGATCGCCGTGTGTTCGAAAGAAGCTGCCGGCGGCAGGTCTTGAAGAGGGATGATATAAGAAATGAGAGAGGATAATGGAGATTAGTATACTTCTTGCGGAACAGATCATAGCTATGTTTCTGACAATGGCGGTGGGCTTTGGTGTAGTCAGAGCCGGACTTTTTAAGACAGAAGACAGCCAGATCATTTCAAACATGGTTGTGTATATCTGTAATCCGTGTGTAGTCGTTCATGCGTTTCAGATTGAAATGACGGACGATAAGATAAAGGGATTGATGATTGCAGTCGGGATGTCAGTAGTGGTGCACGTGGTCCTGATCGCGGGATCAGAATTACTGTCAGGGATATTTCATTTTAACAGTATAGAAAAGGCGTCGGTTATTTATACGAATGCGGGATATCTGGTAATCCCACTGGTGTCGGCTGTACTGGGAGAAGAATGGGTGTTTTATACGACTGCGTTCATTCTGGTACAGACGGTATTGATGTGGACACATGGTGTAAAACTGATCGGACAGGAAAAAGACCTGAATATCCGTAAGATTCTGTGCAATCCAAATGTGATTGCGATGATTATAGGAATTACACTATTTGTGTTGGAGATCCGTCTGCCGGCAGTAGTTGACAGTTGTGTCAGCGGGTTCGGAGATATGATCAGTCCGGCAAGTATGATGGTGATCGGAATGGTGATCGGAGATGTGGATCTGAAATGGGTGTTCCGTCAGAAACGTCCGTATCTGATCTGCCTGATACGGCTGATTGTATTTCCGATGATTGCAGCATTTGCCTTTGCGGGAGTGGAACGGATGGGAATCCATCCGGATGCAGAGTATATCCTGATGATCGTTTTGATTGCAACAGCGGCGCCTGCGGCGGCAATGGTCACACAACTTACACAGATTTATGGAAAGGATTCCAGGTATGCAAGTGTAATCAATGTCATGTCAGTAATATTCTGTATCATTACGATGCCTTTGATGGTTCTGATTTATGAGATGTTGATTGGTTTATAAGAGTATAGAATAAGACAGACAAAAAGCTCCGCAGTAGTGTGTAATACATATTGCGAAGCTTTTTTGTGTCATGCTATGA
Organism: uncultured Dorea sp.; assembly: GCA_934295165.1. Lineage (GTDB taxonomy): Bacteria > Bacillota > Clostridia > Lachnospirales > Lachnospiraceae > Dorea_A. The sequence goes on from CAKRAT010000058.1 coordinate 10,784, forward strand.
AAGAAGCTGCCGGTGGCAGATTCTGTAGATCAAGTTATAATCCTTCACTATACTGCGAAATCTTATCCAGTACCCGCTGCTTCTCCTCTTCGGTAAGCGGAACAGGGCAGTAGTCGTTGTAGCCACTGGAAGAAGAGATGGAACAAGGGATAATATTTAATTTACTGCTTTTCGTTAATTTTCCTTTTTTATTAAAAGTAAATGTCTGCTGTACGATCATACTGTCGGTATCACTTGGTGTTGAATTGCCGCCAAAGCAGAAATTACCGAGACTATAGCAGATGTATTTTCCATTATATTCTTCAATCCCTTCAAGGACATGAGGGTGGTGGCCGATCACAAGATCCGCACCTTCATCGACAGCAAGATGTGCGAGAGCTTTCTGGTTTTCATCCGGTGTATACTGCTTTTCGATTCCCCAGTGGAAATTCACGATGATGACCTGCGCGCCGGCTTTTTTCAGGGCTTTGATATTTTGTTTTACCTGAGATGCACGTTTTTGATGGTCTGCAAGTTCATAGATTCCGGTGACACCGACTTTTATACCTTTTATCTTTAAAATCTTGATGCGGTTATAACCGAAGGAAGCAATCCCGGCATCCTCCAGTGCGGAAATCGTGTCGGTATAACTTTTCTCTCCATAATCATGACTGTGGTTGTTGGCGAGATTGGCTGCTTCGATAGAACTTCCGGAAAGGATGGAAGCATATTCGGCAGGAGCTTTGAAAGCAAAGGTTTTTGCTTCACGTGCCGTCTCGTCAGTGAGAGTTCCTTCCATATTGACAATGGACAGGTCATCTTTTTTGAAAATGGATCTGACATGCTGGAAGAAATAATCTGCACCATGTGATTCATAGTACGCATTCAGGCTGGTAGAATAGTTGAAACTTTCGTCGGTTCCAAGCGTACAGTCTCCGGTTGAGCTGATGGTAAGAGAAACCTTGTCCGTACTCTTTTTATCCTTTTTACTGAGCGTTACCGTTTGTAATTCTACAGCGTCTTTTTCAGAAGAAGTTTTTTCGGAAGCCTTCTTTTTTGGAGTGTTTTTGGGGGGAGTGTTCTTTTTTGAAGCTTTCTTTTTTGAAGCCTCCTTTTTTTTGCTGCTTTTTTTTGCAGTCTTTTTTGTGCTTTTTTTGGAACCGGCAGTTTTGTCTGCTGAGGTTGTGACAGTAGGGCCGGTGAATTTGTTTACCACAGCATGGACTGCGGCCCGGATCAGGAATAGGAATCCGATCAGGATCAGTATCATGGCAATGATCAGCAGAATACGCTGAATCTGTCTCTTGCGCCTTCTGCGTGCCCTTTTCTTTTTTGCATCTTTAATTCCGCTCATACGTTTTCTCTCCTGTACATGGCAGGATTGTCAGACCTGCTTTTTTGCTTTTTATATCTTATTGTGACATAAAACGACAGTCCATTGGAAAATGGACTGTCGGATCATTCTTTCTCAATAGGAAGGATTAGTTCAGATATTTGCATCCTTCTGTATTTACGTCAGCAAGTTCTTCTTTACTTGCACTGATGCTGACATAGAATTCAACTTCACATTCTTTGGAAACCTGTTTCAGGCGGTCAATAAATGCCGGAATATTATCCAGTGAGATATCAGCGTGTTTTAAGATGCCATCGATAAATACGTACTCGATATCGTGATTAGAACTGTACATACCATATAAAAATCCGATATATTCGTCAATGTTTGTGATTGCCGGGAAATCATCCATACAAATTGTGCGGATATCAAATGTTACACTCGCTGTATCGCGGTGTGTTTTTTTGATAAATACAACATTTCCATTGCATTTTTTTGCAGCCTCATTGGCCTGCTCGATCATCTGCTGTGTTTTTCCTGTTCCTTTCGGACCTGCTAATAAATAAACCATGGTAAACACTCTCCTTTATGTATCATATTTACTGATCTGCATCAGTAGTAATTACTTATCCTTATTATACACTAAGAAACTGGTGAGAACAACTAAAAAAATGAATTTTCTGACAATTTTTTTGGCTAAAATGTTAACTTTGCGACAGGAAAGTAATTGAACGCATGAGAAAAAAATATAAGGAATCCGCAAAGTATTTGCAAGATTTTCAAGGTAAGTGCAACATATGATAAAATAAGTAAATGCAACGGAAAAAGTGGCTTAAAATAGTCACT
>CAKRAT010000059.1 GCA_934295165.1 uncultured Dorea sp.
ATAAGGAAATACGACGATTTAAGGAGATATAAGAACATGATAAAAATACTTTTCATCTGCCACGGCAACATCTGCCGATCAACCATGGCAGAATATGTAATGAAAGATTTAGTAAAAAAAGCGAACCTGGAGTCATCCTTCTACATCGACTCCGCCGGAACCAGTAACGAAGAAGATGGCAATCCGATACACTATGGGACACAGAATAAATTAAGAGAAGAAGGAATTCCGTGCGGTAACCACAGAGCACGTCAGATGACAAGACGAGACTATGAAGAATTTGATTATCTGATCGGTATGGAACAGTGGAATATCCGTAACATCAACCGTATTATCCGGAAAGACCCGGAGCATAAAGTGCATCTGTTGCTGGAATACGCAGGAGATGCAAGAGATATTGCAGATCCGTGGTACACGGGGAATTTTGATGTGACTTATGAGGATGTGAAAGAAGGCTGCGAGGCATTCTTGCAATATCTGATTGAGAATGAACCATTATATTAGAAACAATAGGAATAAACAATAAAAAGGAATCATCTTATGTATTCAGATAATTTTGCATACATTTGATGATTCCTTTACATTTTTTCGAAAATAATTTCATAGAATTTAATGTAATATAAACTCCGGGTACAATTTTACATAGATTTAACATAGATTTGATATAGGCTGCATACACCTTCGTTACAATAAGCCTGTAACGTCGAGGGAACATCATGTGCTCGAAAGAAGCTGCTGGCGGCAGGTTCTATAGAAGACGAATGAAGGAGAATGGAAAAATATTATGAATGAAAAATTGCAGATAATATTCGGGCTTTTAGGAGGTTTGGCAGTCTTTATTTATGGAATGAATATGATGAGTGAGTGTCTGCAGAAAGCGGCAGGAGAAAAGATGAAAAGCATCCTGGCACTTCTGACTAAGAACCCGGTACTTGGGGTTATCGCAGGAGCACTTACCACAGCGGTATTACAGAGTAGTAGTGCGACAACCGTTATGGCAATCGGATTTGTCAGTGCGGGACTTATGAGTCTGCCGCAGGCAATCTCAATTATCTTTGGTGCAAATATCGGTACGACAATGACGGCGCAGATTATTGCATTTAAGATCAGCGATTACATTTATATCATTATTTTTATTGGATTTATCATTTCGTTTATCGCGAAATCTGAAAAAGTGAAAAGTATCGGTCAGACAATTTTTGCATTTGGTCTGTTATTCCTTGGAATCGAGACCATGGGAGATGTTATGAAACCGCTGGCATCCAGCCCGGTGTTCACGGATCTGATCGAAAGAGTAGCACATATTCCGGTACTTGGCGTATTTGTCGGAACGCTTATGACACTAGTGGTACAGAGTAGTAGTGCAACGATCGCAGTATTGCAGAACTTTGCATCACAGCCGGGACCTGACGGCGTGACAAGTATGCTTGGACTTGCAGGAGCAATCCCGATCCTGCTTGGAGATAATATCGGTACTACAATTACAGCACTTCTGGCAAGTATCGGTCAGACAAAAGATGCGAAACGTACCGCAGTTGCACACTGTATTTTCAACATTTCCGGATGTCTGTTATTTATCTGGTTTGTGAAACCATTTGCAGTACTGATCCAGCACATTTCTCCGAAAGGACCAGAGATTGAAGTGATCTCAAGACAGATTGCAAATGCACATACATTATTCAACATTACAATGACACTTATCTGGGTCTGTCTGATCAATGTGATGGTAAAGATTGTTATGACGTTGATTCCGGATGGAAAAGCAGTCGATATGAATCCTGCAAAACCTGTATTTCTGGATGACAAGATCATCAGTCAGCCGGCTGCAGCACTTCAGCTGGTTGCAAAGGAAATCCTTCGTGTGAGTGAAATGGTGAAAGTGGTTGTGGCAGATACGATCACAATCGTCAAAACAGAAGACCTGAATGAACTGGAACCATTGCAGGAAAAAGGAGTGCAGATCAAGAAACTGACGGATCAGATCACAGAATATCTGGCATCCCTGTTCTCTGCCGGAACCATGACCGAGCAGCAGGCAGCACAGACGGCGAGTCTTATGTATATATTAAGTGATGTGGAACGTATGGGAACGCTGAGCGTAGAAGTCGCAAAATGTGTACGGGAAAAGGTAGACAATCGGTACAAATATACGCCGGAAGCGATGGATGAACTGCAGAAGAGTCTGAAGACACTGGAGAAGATGTTCAGTGATTCACTTAAGGCATTACAGGGAGATGAGTCAGTGCAGATCGAGAAGTTGATCAAACGGAAAGATAAGATCATGGATCTGGATCTGAAGATGAGAAAAGCACATGTACAGCGTGTCAATAAAGGAAAATGTAAAGCAAGCCTGACGGCACCATTTACAAATATCCTGCATCTGATCGACCGTATGGGAAACAGTTGCGTTAACCTTGCGGATGTTGCGTCAAATGAAATCAGTCTGAATTATTTTATGGTAAATTAAACATATGAGAGAAAGAAAAGCCTTTGCGGATATAAAAATGATATCTGCAAGGGTTTTTTTGATTGCCATGTGTTCGGAGGGGGCTGCTGGCGGCAGGTTCTATAGATACTTAACTATACAAGAAAAATTGTTAGTGTTATTTTGGGGTATTGCATTTGTTGAAAAAGAACTGTTATGGATTCATAAGCATAAGGAGACTGCCTGTAGTAAAAAATAGTAATAATTGATTTTCCGTGATATTTTGGGAAAATACATAGAAAACGAAATTTAAGACATACTATAAAAAAATGAAAAATACAAGAAGAAAGACAGAGTATAAAAAGATAGCAGACTATCTAAAAAGGAGGAAATATCATGGACACATCAACATATGAGATCCTGAAGGAATGTAATTCAGGGTGCCGGATGGCACTGAACAGTATCGGGCAGTTGGCGGTATATTTGGAAAGCCAGGAGCTGCAGGATCTGTTCTGTAAATATAAAAAAGAATATGAGAAGCTGGAGAAGGAATCGATCATTCTGTCAGAAGGAAAACTGCAGGAAGAGAAGATGTCAGAAAAGGCAGCAGAGACATTTGTCTGGATCAGTGCGGAAGTAAAGCTGATGATCAATGATGACAGTTCAAAAATAGCGGAAATGATGATCGATGGGGCCAATATGGGAATAAAATCCATTACAGGGAAATTAAATCGTTATCCGGAGGCGGAAAAAGAAAGTATTTCACTGGCAAAGAAATTTGAAAAGACGTGTGAAAAACTGATTCAGGATATGAAAAAATATTTGTAGAAAGACAAAAACCCCTTTACAATTTATGTGATTTTGGATACATTATTGTTATAAGAATATGATTTAAAGGGGAAATTATGAAAGATATATCAGAAAAAAGATTAAGCGATTATATGGCGGAACAGATCGCAGACGAGATCTTATCTGGAAGAATTCCCGGGGGAAGCCAGTTAAAACAGGAAGAACTGGCGGAAGCATTCGAAGCTTCCAGAATCCCGATCCGGGAAGCATTTCAGATTCTGGAGAATCAGGGTCTGATCATCCGTCTGGCAACCAGAAGAATTACCGTAACAGAACTGGATGAAGAACAGATCTGTCTGATCTACAGCATGATTTCAGAGATGACGAAGAAGGCATTGAACAGCCTGAAACATAGTAAAAAGACAGAAGAACTTGAAGCGAAGCTTTCGGCATCTGGGTTACTGGGAGAAGTACATCCGGCAGAGGCAATGTGTGATCTGGTGGAAAATGAGTACATCAAAAGACTGTTAAGAAATGCATGCGACAGTTATATCCGTTTTGCATTATCGACAGGACGCTATGCAGAAGAAATCAAGGCAGAAAAGGATAAGATGACAGAATTTTTGAAAAGCAAGGAACTGAAAAAAGTAGAAAAGTCGTTGGATGCATATTTTAAATTGCTTGCAAAAGCAGTGAATGAAGAGAGAGGGATGAATGAATGAACGGATTAAAACCGATTAAGATGCCGTCTGCGAAAGAAAAAGTTGCAGCAGAACTCAGAAAAGCGATTTTGTCCAGACAGATGGAAGAAGGAGAAGTCCTTTCACTGGACAGCGTAGCTGCCCAGCTGAATGTATCGGCCATGCCGGTAAGGGAAGCATTTCAGATATTAGCGAGAGACGGGCTGATCCAGCTTCGTAAAAATAAAGGGGCCGTAGTACTGGGAATTACAGAAACGTACATAAAAGAACACTACCAGCTGCGCGCAATCTTAGAAAGCTCTGCAGCAGCTTTGGCGGCAGAGCCGGACGTGGACATATCCGAGATTGAATCTGTGTATGAAGAAGCAGAGGAAGCCCTTGCGGAAGGCAATTTAAGACAATACACAGATCTGAACCGTGCGTTTCACAGCGAGATCTGGACAGCAGCCGGAAATCAGAAGATGAAAAATATGATCTCTGAATTATGGAACGGACTGTCCATGGGAAGCATGGTTTCTGAAGAAGACTATGCGAAAGTATCGATTAAAGAACATGGAAATATCTTAAAAGCAATCCAGAAACGTGATAAAGAAGCAGCTCAGAAGACCATGTATGATCATATTATGCGCAGCCGGGATGATATGCTGACGTATTATAAATAAAATTTCTACTTAATTCACTAAGCTAGATCCCCGTACCGTAATAAAAGTTGGAAAGGCATTCCTGTTCACTGGAATGCCTTTCCACTTTTATTACGTGTGTATCTAACGCTGTAGTGACTTAATAGAGTGTCCGAAGCCGTTGTGACACCGGAAGTGTATAGAAGCACCGGAAAATCAAGGCTTTCACAATAACTTTCCGATTACACATAAAGGTTACGGTTCTCCATTTAATTATTATGGCATGCGAAAACACAGGAATAAACTTACAAGGCCCTATCCAGTGCATACGGACTCATGGTTGGTAATTCTTAAGTAAAAAAGTTGACCGTTTGCTCACAAAAACTCCACTGTCTGAGACGAATGTCGAGTTTGGAGTTTTTGTGAGCTCGTTTTTAGGTCAGCTTTTTTGCTTTAGAATTTCCCCATGTTGGAGTCAGCACAGGATAGGGCCTTGTAAGTTTATTCCGATCGGTGACAGCCGCCATGATGAATTAAATAGAAATTCTGGAATAAAATCCCATCCTCCTACATAAGAATACTATGAGGGTAAAGAAAAACAGCCACATTCAAATGAAACAGAAATGGAGGAGCGTTATGGGACATACTATCAGCCGGAAGAGCATAAAGAAAATCATTACTATACTGACGGCTGCGGTCCTGATACTGCTGCCCGTGGGTGGGAGTATCAGGGAGGTGCATGCCGAGGGAGAAGAGGCGTTGGATTCGGGCATGTCTCTGGAGCATGAAAAGACAGTAACAGAGAATGCAGACGGAACCTACGATCTGAAATTAACAGTAAAAGGAAAAGTAAACAGCGAGTCTTCGAAAGCGCCACTGGATGTCATCTATGTATTAGACAGATCCGGAAGTATGGCTTATCCGATGGATCGTGACAGTCAGAATAACTGGGAAAATAACGGGGAAAGAAGGAATGCGGCAAGTCAGGCAATCAACAGCATGACGAATACGCTGGCAGCTAATGAGAATCTGGATGTCAGATTTGCGCTTGTGACGTTCAGTGGAAATAAGAGTGACGGATGGCCTGGTGGGTATGAGGATGCGGCATGGAATGATGCAAAGATTGCTGTGAACTGGACGAACCGGGTATCTGCAATCACGAATCAGACTTCTCCGAAATCGGATGGTGGAACCAATTATCAGGCCGGGGTCAGAAGTGCGAAAGAACTGTTGAATGGAAAAAGACAGAATGCCAAGACAGCAGTGATTTTTGTATCTGATGGAAATCCAACTTATCGGTATAACGAAAGTGGTTATACAGAAGGCGATGGAGACAGCGATGGAGATGGAAAGAGTCTGAAAGCAGGAAAAGATGCAGTCGCTGATATGCAGACTGATTACTTTTTCACTGTCGGTGTAGGAGCGAAAGGAAATTACCAAAAACTTACCGAGTTTGCTAATGCGGCGGTGAAAGCCGGAACACATGCATTTTATGCCGGAACAACACTGGATAATCTGAAAAAAGCATTTGATGATATTCAGGGACAGATCACAGAACTGGCATGTACAAACGTCACAATTTCCGATCCGCTGAGTGAGAATGTAGAGATGGTGAAGGGTGCAGACGGAAATATCCTTGCACCACAGGTGCAGATCTTTAACGCATCTGGAAATAGGGTTAATGCATCAGGACTTGGAATCACGGCTTCTTATGATGCTGCAACAGGGTCTGTTAAATTGCAGTTCCCGGCAGATTATAAATTGCAGGAAGGCTATGCCTATGAGGTTGTTGCCAAGATCCAGCCAACAGAAACTGCATATGAAAAATACCGGACATCGGGCTACACAGACCAGGCAGATATAGGAACCGGAACATATGCAGGAGACACCGGATTCTATTCGAACCAGAATGATAATGCAGTATTGACATACGAATATGGTGGACAGAATTATACAGAACGTTACAAGAAACCGGTCGTAAAAGTGCATCCAGGCAACTTAAAGATTTCGAAATCCATTACAGGATTGGAAGATAACCCGGAAGCATTGCAGAAAGTGATTCAGAATTTGTCCTTTACCTGTGTAATGACAAAGCCGGATGGAAAAACAGAGACAAAAGAACTGAAGCTGAATACAGACGGACTGGTATGGAATGCAGTAAATAGTGCATACGAATATACATTTACCAATCTGACACCGGGAACAATGTATGAGGTAAATGAAAACGATGCTTCACTGGGAGGATATGATCTAACAGTAACACCAGACACAAAGGAAGTATCCGGACAGATTGCAAGAAGTACAACTTCAGAGGCAGAATTCGTTAACAAGTATATCCGGAGTGACCGTGTACTGACGATTGAGAAAAGAGTTGGCGGCAATATGGGAGACCGTACTCATGCATTTCAGTTCCGCATGCAGACAAAGCTGAATGGGAATGTCTACACAGGCGGGATCAGCTATGTGAAATATGACGCTCAGGGGAATCCACTCAGTGAGGAAGAATTAAAAGATGCCGTTACAGTGGAAAATGGTGTCTACACATTTCGGTTGAAGCATATGGAAAAAATAGAGATGACCATTCCGCATGGTGTAGAGTATACCGTTTCTGAAGAGCCGGAAGATTATGACGTGCAGATTACAAAGAAAGTTTCTGAACAAGATGACAAGAAACTGGACAATGGTAAAAAAGAACTTTCGGATATTTTATCAGAAAATACGGATCTGACATTTACAAATACCAAAGAAGTACAGCCGGCAACCGGAATCCGGCAGACTTCGGTTCCGTATATGGTTATGACAGGTGCGGCATTTGGAATGCTGGCATTTTTCGGACTGGTATACGGAATACGCAAATGGGGAGATCCGGCAGAAGAATAACATCTGACAAGGAGCATATATGAAAGAGAAAAGAGAGATCATACTGTTCTTTACCCGGTTACTCATGCTGGTAGTGATGCTGGCAGTCATGTTTGGTGTGATTTTTGGAATGACATCTGCAAAAAATCAGGATATGTCCCCGAAAATATGTGCCGGAGATCTTCTCTTGTATTACAGACTGGAGCAGAAGTATTCAGATCAGGATGTTGTTGTGTTCCAGAAAGAGGGGACATTGTATACAGGACGTATTGTGGCAAGAGAGAAAGATAAGGTAGAGATTACAGACAAAAATGAATTGAAGATTAACGGAAGCATTGTAAATGAGCCGGATATTTTTTATAAGACACCGGCCTATATGGATGGCATATCCTACCCGGTGAAAGTAAAGAAAGATCAGTATTTCATTCTGTGCGATTTCCGCGAAGGTGCAAAAGACAGCAGATACTTTGGTGCGGTCAGTGCAAAGGACATAAAGGGGAGAGTGATCACTGTCCTTCGCAGATCGGACCTGTAAAATCAGAGACATAATTGCAAAGCATGGGAAAAGAAAGGGAAAGAAATGATGGAAAAAAGAATGTTAAAAAAAGTATCCACTGTTACAGCAGCAGGAATAATGATGACGGCAATGCTTGGAATGCAGGTATCAGCAGCAGAAAATTCAGGTACCGAGGCTGCAGCTAAGAAAAATCCGACGATTACAAAACAGATTAAGAAAGAAAGTAATATATATGCACCGAAGACAACATTTCAATTTACAATTGCACCGGGAACAGCAGTGCCGGCCGGCAACGGAAATGATGCTGTTTATGCAGGACCGGAAGGGGGAGCAGTTCTGGAAACAGGAGTGATCGCCTCAACACCTGCAGACAGTGATGTCGGGGAGACAACAATTACAGCGGGAACGACGAATATCAAGGTTAATGAGTCTGTATTTACAACAGGAGCAAATGCAAAACCTGGAATCTTCCGTTATGTAGTAAGTGAGGTTGCAGCGGACAGTGACGGAAATGCGTATGAGGGTGTTGCTTACTCCACAGAACAGAAGTATTTTGATGTGTATGTAACATCTGATGATGATGGAAATCTGGAAGTCAGCTCTTATATGTTTGTAGATAAGGATGATTCGAAGTCGAAGGATGGGGGCATTTTCACGAATGATTACAGCAGTAAGCATGATGCTTTGAAAGATCTGACCGTAAAGAAAGAGGTTACCGGTAATCAGGGAAATCGTAACAAAGAGTTTACATTTACGATAATGGTAAAGGGTGCAGAAGGAGAGCAGTATTATGTAACATTTTCAGATGGAACAGATCCGATCACACTGGTGTCGGGAGAGTCGCAGACAATCACATTAAAGGATGATGAGACAGCAAAGATCTGGGGATTGTCAGAGACAGATAAATATACAATAACAGAGGCAAGTTATGCAGATGATGGCTATACAACAACCATTGATAATGAAGAAAAATTGACAGTAACCGGAACAATTACGACCGGTGCAGGAACAAACGCAGAGAATGGTGACAAGAAGATCACAGTTGTAAACGATAAAACAACGAATTCACCAACTGGAATCTTCCTCCATGTCGCACCATATATTGCATTGATCGGTGCAGCAATTGCATCCAGCCTTCTGTTCTTCAGAAGAAAACGGGTAAAAGATATGGATATTGACTAATCCAGTGGACGAAAAATAGAAGGTATAAGAAAGCATTAGGAGAGAGGAAGTGGCGGAATGAAAAAGGCGGCGATGGCAGCAAGAGTGGGCAATCGGATACTCAGTATCATGGCAGGAATCCTGATCCTTCTGATGCTTTCTTATGGAGTGTATTCGTTATGGGATATCTATAAGATCTATGCAGGTTCATTTGCGGACGAAGAGTTATTGAAGTTCCGTCCGAACGGTGACGGAGAAGATAATCCGACGCTGGAGGATCTGAAAAAATTGAATCCGGACGTGAAAGCGTGGATTCAGGTGCCAAAGACCAATATTGATTATCCGGTGGTACAGGGACAGGATGATATGGAATATATTAATAAGAATGTATACGGAGAGTTCGAACTGTCCGGAGCAATCTTTCTGTCATGCCTGAATAAGGATGATTTCTCTGATCCATATAATCTGGTCTATGGACACAACATGAAAAATGGCGGGATGTTCGCAGATGTGGCAGATTTCACGAATAAGGAATATTTTGAGACGCATAAAAAAGGAAAACTTTATCTGCCGGATGCGACAAGAAAGATACAGTTCTTTGCCTGTATGAAAGTAACTGCTGCGGATGCGAAAATCTATCATCCAGACGGTTACCGCAGGGAGAATCTGGATGATCTGCTGGATTATATACGGGCGGATGCAATTCGGTATCGTGATGCGAAGATGTCGGGTGAGGATTCTCTGATTGCATTATCGACATGCTCGGAGGCAGAGACAAATGGACGTGTCGTTTTGATTGGAAAATTAGAAAAATAGTATGAAAATCGGTCAAATGAGAAAAGATACGGGGAAGAGGAGAAGGAGGTGGCAGAAGAAACAGTGAAAATTCTAAGATATAGAAGTGTAAAGAAAATAGCAGCAGCGGTCGTAATATTATTTACGTGGATAGGCAGTACAATGGCGGTTCCTGTGTATGCCGGAACACCGAATGTGGAGATCAAGATTCCAATAAGTGTACAAGGGGCAGCAGGAGCGGTTGTACTGGAGCCGGAGGGAACAGATACACCAGTGCCTGAGCAGACGGAACTTCAGCTTGGAAAAGATGAGAAGCAAAGCTTCGGACCGATTTGCTATGAAGAACCGGAAGATTATCATTATAAGATATATCAGAAGTCCGGGAATGTGGCAGATGTTACCTATGATATGGCAGTGTACGATGTGACGGTACGGGTAACCAGTACAGATGCAGGTGAACTGGAGGCTGTGGTCTGGTGTGAAAAAGAAGGAACGGGAGGAAAATCAGATGAGATCCTATTTAAGAATCCGGTAAAAGAACAGATGTCAGAGATAATTCCGACGGAGAAAACAACTATTTACCGAAACCATCCAGTTAAGACAGGAGATGTAGCTCCGATTGCAGTTCTGACGGCACTGTCCGGTATATCGGCCGGAGTGCTGACTGCAGTAGAGAGATGGAAGAGGAAAAAAGAAGATTAGGGAGTTGGAGAAAAGAGCAGGTCAGGCAGGAGTGCAGGATCTGTTCTTTTCGTACGTGATTATAGCTGTTAAAAAACGGAAAAATATGCACAAAGTATACAATGAACGCAGCCTCTTGTGATTTTGAACAAAAGAAAATAGCGGCTTTTATAACATATGCTGAAATGCCAAAAAAACCTATTGACATTTTTCTCATTAAGGAGTATTTTATAATCGAGATTTGGATACAAAATCAAATATCATATATCAAAAATCAAATGTGAAAAACAAGAATACGTATCCGAGAAAATCGAACGAAATAATTACAAGGAGGTAATGAAGATGAGTCAGATAACAATTACATTACTGTTTCTGGCATTTGCAATCATCATGTTCATGCTTGAAAAGATTCCGCTTGGGGTAACATCGATGATTGTCTGTGTAGGACTGGTAGTCACAGGGGTTTTGGACTGGCAGATTGCATTCTCGGGATTCATCGACAGCAATGTAATCTTATTTGTTGCAATGTTCATTGTCGGTGGGGCACTTTTTGAGACGGGGATGGCCAACAAGATTGGAGGAGTGGTTACACATTTCGCCAAGACAGAGAGGCAGCTTATCGTAGCGATCATGGTGATCGTCGGAGTGATGAGCGGTTTCCTTTCCAACACAGGAACAGCCGCAATCCTGATTCCGGTAGTCATCGGTATCGCCGCAAAATCAGGATATTCAAGATCAAGACTGTTAATGCCGCTGGTATTCGCAGCAGCCATGGGAGGTAACCTTTCACTAATCGGTGCACCTGGTAACATGATCGCACAGTCATCTATGGAGAAGATCGGATTGAAATTCGGATTCTTCGATTATGCGAAAGTAGGACTTCCGATTTTGATCGTAGGAATTATTTTCTTCGCACTGTTTGGATACAAATTCCTGCCGGATAAAGTGGACACAAGCAGTGAGGGAATCTTCGATGAGACAAAAGATTTCAGCAATGTTCCAAAGTGGAAACAGAACCTTTCACTGATCATCCTGTTATTAACACTTCTGGGAATGATCTTTGAAGAACAGATTGGTATTAAGTTATGTGTCATAGGATGTGTGGGAGCACTTGCACTGATCGTTACAGGTGTTATCAGTGAGAAAGACGCACTTCTTTCCATCGACTTGAAGACGATCTTCTTATTCGGAGGTACGCTTTCCCTTGCGTCTGCACTGGAAGCAACCGGTGCCGGAGAACTGATCGCAGATAAAGTAATCGGAATGCTGGGAGATAACCCTTCACCATACATATTAACATTTGTAATCTTCATGCTCTGCTGTATCATGACAAACTTTATGTCAAACACAGCAACCACAGCACTGATGGCTCCGATCGGAGTATCCATCGCACAGGGCATGGGTGCAGATCCAAGTGCCGTACTGATGGCATGTGTAATCGGAGGCTCCTGTGCATTTGCAACACCAATCGGAATGCCGGCCAACACCATGGTAGTAACAGCAGGAGGATATACGTTCAAGGATTATGCGAAAGCAGGAATTCCTATGATCGTAGTAGCAACCATTGTAAGTATGATCTTGCTTCCAATCTTCTATCCATTCTTCCCATAAACATAAAGGAAGTATTTGACCTCTAATCTCCACGAAAACGGAAGATGTAAGCAGACATACCTCTCATGGCAGTGCACAGTGAAAGTTTTCGCTGTCTTTGACTGGACACTGTCGTGGGAATATAGATAGGAACTAAAAAATTTTAATAGAATTTCAAGGAGGATATGAAAATGTCTAAAGAACAACAGGTAACACAACTTACAGATAATATGGCAAAATTTATTGCACATATTGCAAAGAAACTGCCGGATGATGTCATTGAAAAATTAACAGAGCTGCGTGAGAAAGAAGACAGCCCGCTTTCAAAGGTAATTTACGATACCATGTTCAAGAACCAGGAACTCGCTGTAAAACTGAACAGACCAAGCTGCCAGGATACAGGTGTATTACAGTTCTGGGTAAAATGCGGAACCAAATTCCCACTTATCGACGAGCTGGAAGGACTTCTGAAAGACGCTGTTGTGAAAGCAACATTTGAAGCACCACTCCGTCATAACAGTGTAGAGACATTTGACGAGTACAACACAGGAAAGAATGTAGGAAAAGGAACACCTACTGTATTCTGGGACATCGTTCCAAACTCAGATAAATGTGAGATCTATACATACATGGCAGGAGGCGGATGTACTCTTCCTGGAAAAGCTATGGTTCTGATGCCGGGTGA
>CAKRAT010000060.1 GCA_934295165.1 uncultured Dorea sp.
TAGACCGCTAATTCTTCTGCTACCTGCCAGTCTATAAAAGGCATATCGCAGGAAGTCACCCATATCTTTTCATAACTTGCCACACACATAACCGAATATATTCCCATCAACGGTCCTTTGTTCTGTTCCAAATCTTCAATATGCGTTACCTTTATCTCAGAATAATCATTCGTTCTTCTTACTGAAAGAAACATTTCATCCGGACCGTTATCCATTACATTCCTTACAATTTGTTCTAAAAATGTATATTCACCAATCTGTAATTTTGCTTTGTCCTGCCCCATCCTACGGCTTTCACCACCACACAGAATTGCGGCACTTACCTTTGATTGCACAATAAAAAACCTGCTCTTTCTGAAAAAAGAGCAGGCTAAACACAGGAAAAACAATCATCTTTGATTTTCCTGTCTTATCTTCACTGCTCTCCTTTCCAAATATGCGGGAGGCAGATACGTTTCCCTATCTACCCTGAGGAACTGACAGTTTCCTGTCATTCCTGGCCTGCATCCCGTCACTTTTTTCACGTCTTAGGTATGCCGGCTTCGGAGAACCCTTTCTATCATTTTATTTTATACGAAGTTCCAGTCTCTGTAAAGCTGAAATTATTCTTCCAAAACAACACGACACGGCATAGATTTATACAATAGAAATCCTGATAACTCATCATGATACTCCATACTGCACACTTCATTGATATTAGTTTCTTTCCATTCTCCTAACATATTTACTCCACCACTTCCAAACGGAGCATGAATGCAGCCTCTTGTTATTTCACATATATTTGCTCTAAATGACTGTTTTCCAAATACGGTTTCTATCCATATTTTCTGCCCTTCATTTATTCCTAATTCTTTTGCATCTTCCAAATTGATATCTGCTACCGGATATGGTTCTAACTGTATGATTTCACGAACAGCCGGACCGAAAGATGCAAAACGCACGGCACTTCTTGCGCCTGTAGTCAATATCATAGGATATTCTTCTTTGCTTCCCAATTCTTTTATTCCTCTGATATCTTTATAAACCGGCAGTCCTGTGTATCCGCATTCCTCTATAAGTTTTGAACAGATTTCAAATTTTCCAGACGGTGTCGGAAATCCCGGCATTCCATCTTTCCTAAGATCACCCGTTTGGTATTTTTTATATTTTACAGGAGATTTTTGTGGCATAACTGCTTCTGAACATTTTAATTTTTCTAATAATTCTCTGTTTCCATCCAACATCCACAATTCCGTATCCTCATCGCTTTTGGGATAAACTTCCCCAAAGCCCATTTTTTCAGCCAGTGCCTGTAAAATATGAACATCGTTTCTTGCTTCTCCCAATGGTTGAATAATTCGATTTCGAAGTTTCCAACCAAATAAAGGGCTGCTGACAGGTATTTGATTTTCATAGTATGTAGTTGCTGGGAACACTACGTCTGCATACATAATCTCTTCTGACATAAAACGTTCATTTACAACCAGAAAATCCAATTTTTCATAAACTTTATGCCATAATTTTTTATCAGGATATGTCAATGCCGGTGATGCTGCTGCAATTAGCAGCCCTCTAACCGGATAAGGATCATCATTTAACACTGCTTTTGGTATTTCACTAAATTGTCCCTGGCCGACTATTCCATAAAACAGCGGAAATTCTTTGCTTCCTATTGGCTGATTCTGTTCCGGAACTTTTTTTAATTTCAGAGTAGGAAAATGACCTCCGTTAATATACATACCGCCTTCTACATCATATTTTCCTGTAATTGCCCATAAAATCTGTATTGCACGATAGTTCTGTACTGCGCTTCTCTGATATTCTATTCCCGTATACACACTTAATACAGCTTTTGTTGTACTGCATAATTTATCCGCAAGCAATCGTATAATTTCACAATCCACACCACAATAATCTGACATTTCTTCAACGGTGATTTGTTTTAGATATTCTGAAAATTCCTCAAAACCTTCTGTATATTTTTCCACAAATTCTTTGTCATATTTTTCTTCCTCTACGATTATTTTAAGCATTGCAAGTGCAAGTGCTCCATCCGATCCAGGAACAACTGGAATCCACCAGTCAGCCTCCATACCCATTCCTTTTTTTCTCGGATCGATAACAATCAGATATGCACCTCTTTTTTGTGCCGCTTTTACTTTTTCATATAAACGTCCCGGACCAGAATTTGTTTTCAAATTTGTTCCCCATACTACTACGATTTCTGCATTCTCAAAATCAGCCTGGATCATTCCTTGTGGAATTCCCAGTGTCGTAATCGGAGTAATAACATTGGCAGCTGTAAAGCACGTAGCACCACAACTCATATCATTTGGAGAACCCAGATGTTGAAAAAATGCATCTTTTCCTGCTATTGCACGCATGGTCCCGTCTTCTCTTCCGCTGGTTCCAACATATGATGCGAGTGCCCGGGCTCCGTATTGTTTTTTTATTTTCAAAAATCCTTCAGCAGCCTTTTCCAGTGCCTCTTCCCAGGTTGCTCTCCTGAATTTTCCTTCTCCTTTTTTTCCTATACGGACCATTGGATGCAAAATTCGGTCTTTTGAATATATAATTTCTTTTGACAATGCTCCTCTCGGGCACACTCTGCCAAACGGAGAATCTTTATCCGGCTCCACTTTTACTAATTTACCATTTTCAATTGTTGCTTCTATCCAACATTTATCAGGACATATTCCACATAATCCTTTTTTCTTTTCATTTTCCATCTCATTTACTTCCGAACTTTTTTTTCAGGCGATTAACAGCATCTTTCAGAATATCTCTGGAACATGCGACATTGAATCGCAAAAATCCTTCTCCTTCTTTTCCAAAAAAATCTCCTGCATTTGCAATAATTCCGCATTCATTTTTTACTACTTCCTGAATATTTTCCACATCAATTCCTGCATTCCGAAAGTCCACCCAGACAAGATATGTCCCTTCCGGCTTTCGCACATACAAACCTGGCATGTTTTGCTGAATCTCACCCACAAAATAATCCAGATTATCATTAATATATTTATTTAACTCATCCAGCCATTCCCCAGATTCATCATAAGCTCCAGTCAATGCTGCTTCTGCAAACGCATTGCTTTCCGATGCATGAAATTTCGATGCATTTTCCATAAAAGCTTTCCTCAATTCTTCGTCTGCAATAAAACAATTTGCAACATGAATACCGGCAAGATTAAAAGCTTTTGACGGAGATGTAAATATAAAACTTCTTTTTCTTATTTTCTCAGACAAACTGGTAATGAACACATGTCTGTTCCCTTCTGACAAAAGTTCGCTATGAATATCATCTGACAAAACATACAGGTTATGCTCTTCACATATTTTTACAAGTTCTCTTAATTCCTCTTCTTTCCACACTCTTCCCGTAGGATTATGAGGATTACAGATAATCACAGCTTTTGTCCTAGATGTAATTTTGCGTTCCAGATCCTCATAATCCATCGTATAATATCCGTTTTCATTTTTCATGCGATTCTCTACAATTACTCTGTTATTATCTTTAACCACTTCAAAAAAAGGGCCATATGCAGGGGTTTGGACAATAATTTCATCTCCTGGTTTTGAAATTGTCTGTATTGCATAAGCAAGCCCCACCACAACATTAGGAATAAAGCAGATTTCTTCTCGCTCTAATTCATATCCGTGTCTTTGCTTCATCCATCGCATAACTGACTGATAATATTTTTCCGACAAAAACTGATAACCAAATGCCCCTTGTCCAGCTACTTTTTTTAAATTATTCTGAATTACAGGCGCAATCTGAAAATCCATATCTGCAATCCACATTGGCAAATCTGTCTGTTTAATAAAAGGTACATCCCACTTTACACAATTCGTACCTTTTCGTTCTATTCCTCTCTCAAAATCATACATTCTACTTACTCCTTTCATACTACTGTCCCTTCAGCTTATGACAGGCAACAAAATGTTCCTTCGATACCTCCTGCAATTCAGGCATCTTTCTCCTGCATATCTCTTCTGCTATCGGACAGCGATTACAGAACGCACATCCCTCAGGCACATCTACAGGACTTGGCACCTCACCCTTCAATCTAATTATTTGTCTTTCTTTT
Organism: uncultured Dorea sp.; assembly: GCA_934295165.1. Taxonomy (GTDB): domain Bacteria; phylum Bacillota; class Clostridia; order Lachnospirales; family Lachnospiraceae; genus Dorea_A. Next base: position 4,071 of record CAKRAT010000060.1, read on the forward strand.
TCTTTTTTTGGATCTGGAATCGGAATGGCAGACATTAAAGCACTGGTGTAAGGATGTACTGGATGATCATATAATTCATCGGCCTCTGCCAGTTCCACCATTCTTCCCAGATACATCACCCCAACCCGGTCAGATATATGTTTCACCATCGAAAGATCATGTGCGATAAAAATACTTGTCAAATTTCTTTCTTTCTGCAGACGTATTAACAAATTGACCACCTGTGCCTGAACTGACACATCCAATGCAGATATCGGTTCATCACATAACAGAAATTCCGGATTCACAGCAAGTGCTCGGGCAATTCCTATTCTCTGACGTTGTCCACCTGAAAATTCATGCACGTAGCGGCTTGCATGTTCTGGATTAAGTCCAACCTGCTTCAATAATTTCTGCACCTCTTCTATCTCTTCTGCTTTCGAACAAGTTAAATGATGGATTCTCATTCCCTCAGCAATGATATCATGAACTTTCAGCCTTGGATCCAGGGAAGAATATGGATCCTGAAATATCATCTGAGCCTGACGCATAAACTCTTTTTTTTCAGAGCCTTTCAAATTATGCACGTCTTTACCTCGATAGAGAACTTCTCCATCTGTTTTCCCATACATTCCAATACAGGTTCTTCCACAAGTCGTCTTTCCGCAACCAGATTCCCCTACTATTCCTAATGTTTCTCCTCTATAAATATTAAAAGAGACATCATCCACAGCTCTTAAATACTGCTTTGAATGTAGTTTAAAATACTTTTTCAGATGTTTCACTTCCATTAATATTTCACGTTCCACTGCTATACCCCCTCTGTCAGATCTATATCCTGATATACGGAATCAGGATGGTACAGCCAGCAGGCTGCCTTGTGCCCCGGTTCAAATTCATATTCTGGCGGCATTGCCTCTACACATATCTTCATACAATGCTTACACCTTTCTGCAAATGGACATCCTTCTGGCGGACAGATTAAATCCGGTGGTGTTCCTTCAATTGATACCAGTTTCTGTTTATGCCCCAGTTCCAGATTCGGTGCCGCATTTAATAGCGCCCATGTATACGGATGTTTGTATTGATAAAAGATTTCATCACTCGTCCCCATCTCCACAACCTTTCCTGAATACATAACAACAATATGATCTGCAATATTTGCAACAACTCCTAAATCGTGCGTGATCATAATAATTGTTGTACCTGTTTCCTTTTGGATTTTTTTCATAAGATCCAGAATCTGTGCCTGTATCGTAACATCCAACGCTGTTGTCGGTTCATCTGCAATCAGTATCTCTGGATTTGCGGATAAAGCAATTGCTATCATCACTCTCTGTCTCATACCACCAGATAATTCATGTGGATATTTTTTTATACATAGTTCCGGATCCGGAATTCCTACCATCTCAAGCATATGTATTGCTTGCTTTTTCGCATCGGCTTTCGAAACATTCGAATGATTTGTGATATTCTCCATAACCTGTTTCCCTATGTTCATAGTAGGATTCAAAGAAGAAAGGGCATCCTGAAATATCATGGAACATCTGGCTCCTCTATACTCTTTCCATTCTTTTTCTGACTGCTTGAGAATATTTTTTCCGTGATACAAAATCTGACTTTCTTTTCCGATTTCACCTGGTGGTTGTGCGATCAGCCCCATCACAGCTTTTGATGTAACCGACTTTCCACAGCCCGATTCTCCCACAATTGCAAGTGTCTCTCCCTTTTTTGCATAAAATGAAACATCTCTGACTGCCTGCACTTCTCCTGCATATGTATGAAAAGATACCCGCAAATTTTTGATATCTATTATTTTTTCCATTTATCTACCTCTATTTCATAATCTTTGGTTCCAATGCATTTCTTAATGCATCTCCCAAAATATTAAAACTAAACACTGTCAGCACAATAAACAATCCTGGAAAAACTGCAAGCAGCGGCTGATCCATAATATACACCTGTGCACTTTGTAGCATTGTTCCCCATGAAGCTTTTGGAAGCTGTACTCCAAGTCCCATAAAACTCAATGCTGATTCTGTCAATATTGCTCTTGCCACAGCCAGACTTGCCGCCACAATAATAGAAGCACTCATATTAGGAATAATATGTTTAAAAATAATGTACCCGTCACTTGCCCCCAAATGTCTGGATGCCAACACAAAATCCCGTTCTTTTAATGACAGTGTTTCAGCTCTTGTAATACGGGCTATCTGACACCATTCAAATAATCCAAGAATAATAATCATCGAATACACTTTTGGTGGAAATACAGAATTAATGACTACCATCAGTAAAAAACTTGGTACTGACATAAAAATATCTGTAAACCGCATTAGTATTACATCTACTTTCCCACCCATATAACCACTGACTGTACCAATCACAGTACCTATCGCTGTTGACAGAATCATAGACAAGAAGCCTACAGCCAGCGAAATTCTTCCACCGTATAAAGCTCTGGTAAAGTAGTCTCTTCCCAGGTCATCTGTCCCAAAAAGATGTTTTATAGATGGTGCCGCAAGTTTATTTAACAGATCCTGTTCATCTGGATCATAAGGACTTAATGGTGCAAATATTGCCAAAAGTAATATCACTGCCAAGATTACAGTACAAAAAACAGCAAGTTTATTTTCCATGATAGAACGCATGACATCTTTTAAAATTCCCCTGTCATAATCTGCCATCATTTTTTCTTCTTTTTTTTGTACTTTCTGAAAACTATCTTTATTTGGAATATAATTTTTTCTCAATTCCATAATTAGCGTTTCACCTCCTGACGTATTCTTGGATCTGCGACAGCATACAGAATATCTGCCAAAAGATTACCCAGAATCAGAATCAGACACGAGAACATCGTATAGCCCATAATCAAAGGATAATCTCTTCCATTGGCCGCATCCATTGCCATTCTTCCGATTCCCGGCCATGCAAATACGCTCTCGACAACGAAAGAACCACAAACCAGTCCCGCAAGATTAATGCCAGCAAGTGTAATAATTGGAAGCAGACAGTTTTTCAATACATGTCGGAACAATATTTTTGTCTTACTGGTTCCCTTAGACATAGCTGTCAATACATAGTCTTCTTCCAGTTGACTGATTGTATTAGATCTTATATATCTTGTAAATACAGCCATATTATTCAAACTCAGAACAATTGACGGCAATATCAGGTGTTTGATCAAATCTGCTGTACTCTGTATTCCGACACTGTACATACCACTACTCGGAAGAATTTGTAATTTCAAAGAAAAAATAATGATTAAAACCATAGAGAGCCAAAACGGTGGAATTGATATCCCTACATATGTCAGAAATCCAATGATATTGTCTGCCATTTTATTCTTTTTCAATCCTGCCCATAAACCAAGTGGTATTGCAAAAATCAAAGATATTGCAAACGCAGTTCCCATCAATATCAGCGTTGCCGGAAGACGCTCTCCGATTATTTCTGTGACAGGCCTTTTATTTTTCAATGAAATTCCAAGGTCTCCATGAATCACATGACCTGCCCATCTGAAATACTGTTCTGCAATATTCCCGTCCAGCCCATAAGATTCTCTGATGTTCTGCAACTGTTCCTGTGTCATTCCTGGTTTCGAATAATTATCCATCGGATCTCCCGGTGCTGCCTGAATGATAAAAAAAGAAAAGATGCTTACCAGTATAATAACCGGAATCAACCCCAGTACTCTTTTTATAATATAATTTTTCAAAATATTTTCATCCTCACATTTTTAACGTATTTAGGAAAAAGCCGCCTTGCATTGCATGGCGGCTTTTCGGCCTAGATGATTGTTTACTATTTTTCCATTGTAATCTTTGTATAGTCCTCGAAAATCGGAACTCTCTTGATTGCATCCAATCCTTTGAATTCCTTTCTTGCTACCATCACATAATTTGTATTTGCCATTGGATAGAAAGAATAATCTTCATTCATCTGCTCCTGAAGAGCCTTGAAATTCTTATCTCTGTCTTCCGTTGTCAATGACTGCGCTGCTGTTTTCCATGCTTCTTTCGTCTCAGGACTTACATAAAATCCTTTTTCCACAAGATCCCCTGACCAGCTTGTCATCTTTGTTGCCGGATCAGCATTCATCTGATCCATACCATTAGAAGCAAGATCCCATGAAGTATCTTCTTTAAAGCTTCCACTAATCCATGCTGCAAATAAATGAGGGAAGAAAGCAGAACCATCCATTCCTTCAATTTCAAGATTTACATCTATCTTCTTCAGCTGCTGTTGAACAATCTGTGCTGTTTCTTTCATATTCGGTCTCTGCTGGAAATAGATATAATGCAATGTTTTACCAGACAGTCCGGAACTTTTTGCAAGTTTCTTAGCTTCTTCTATGTTCTGCTGATAACCTTTCATCTCATCATTATAATAAAGATTTTCCGGTGAGCAGAAGTTCTTTGCCGGTTTTGCAAGTTCTTCTGATCCATATGCGCCTTCTACAATTTCATCATCATTCAAGGCAAGACAGATTGCTTTTCTTGCATCTTCGTTTTTCATAATCTCACTCTGATAGTTGAAAGCAAGATAATTCAGACGTCCTTCTGGAATATTATACACTGTATAATTATCATCCTTTTTATACTTGTCAAGCTTTGTCTGGCTTGTCACACGCATAACCGAAAGTTCTCCGCTCTGAAGTGCTGCCTCCTGTGCACTCTGATCTGGCATGATTTTTATGATTACCTGATCCAAACTTGCTTTTCCTCTATAATAATCGTCATATCTTTCATAGGTAATACTTTCGCCTTCTTTATACTCTTTCACTTTAAACGGACCAGAACCAATTCCTTTATTTGCTGCCTCTGTCTGTTCACTGACATTTGTTCCTTTAAATACATGTTTAGGAAGTGGTTGTAATCTTCCGAATTCTGTCTCAAAAGCACTGTTCGGTTCCTGTAATGTAATATTCAAAGTAAGATCATCCACTTTTTCAGCACTAATTGGTTTTCCATTATAAGAAATGTTACTTGGATCAGCACCATTTGCAGGATCTAATAATTCATCAATCGTGAAGATAATGTCATCGACCGTAATCGGCTCCCCATCATGCCAGGTCATTCCATCATTTAACTTCAACTGGTAATGGCAGCCATCATCTGATGTTGACTCAATGCTCTTTGCAAGATACCATCTTGTTTCATCCTTATTAATAATAAATAATGGATCAAAACATGGTGTACTTGCCATTAACCAGTCATCACTTCCATATGGCGCATATGGTGTAACTGTTTTTACACTGTTTGAGTTAATCGGAACAATAAAAGTTCCTCCTCCACTTTCTCCCGACGTTGTTGCACTTTCAGATGTTTTCTCTTTTTCCCCGGCATTACCGCCACAGCCAACCGCCAACGATGCAGCCATAGCAACCGTTAAAAGCAAAGAAATAATTTTTCTTTTCATCTTTTTCCTCCCTTGTTATGTTATATTTCTCTAATAATTCTATCGTTCTTCTTTTTATTAATCAAATCAATTATAATTATATGTAATCCAACTTATAGCTTCCATCTATAATTTTATTTATATTCTTTCGGCAAATTCGGAAAAGCAATCACCGGCGGCTGATCTGCCACGTGCTCTCCTATCTCTTTTTCCATCCATGCCAGATTATACCATCTGTGGAATTTATAACCACAATTTGTAAACCAGCCGACCATGCGATATCCCAGATGTTCATGATAACGGATACTTGCATTGGTCAGATATTCATCTTCCTGTTCCGTACAGGCAATACATGCATTCATATTTAATACATTCTGCCGTTTTAATATTTTCTCCAGCATATCATACAACTTTGTCCCAATACCCATTCCTTTTTTGTTCTGATCCACATAGATAGATGTCTCCACACTCCATCCACCTGCCGGTCTGTCGTGAAAAGCACTTGCATATGCATATCCGCATATTTCCCCGTTTATCTCTGCCACAAGATAAGGATACCGCTCCAGCACATGCCTGATCCGGCCGCGGAATTCTTCTACGGTTGGCACATCATATTCATATGTAATCACTGTGTGTTCTATATAAGGTGCATAGATTGCAAGCAGTGCCTCCGCATCTTCTTCCTTTGCAATCCGGATCGCAATCTCTTCCTTTTCATTCTGGTTCATTCTATATTCAGCTCCTGTCTGCTTATTTTTGTTCCTCTACTATTATAAACACATCCGTAAAAAATGCCATCTCCCTGCAGATTTTTCTCTGCAAAAGAAATGACATTTCCAATTCATCTTATTATCCCTGATTCTGTGCTGCAACCAGATGTGTTGCTCCGTATTTCTCACGAAGTTTAGGTTTTTCAATCTTTCCGGTAGGATTACGTGGGACATCTGCAAATATAATTTTCCGCGGTCTCTTATATCTTGGAAGTTTCTTACAGAATTCCTGGATATCCTCTTCTGTACATTCTACTCCCGGCTTCAGCTCAATAATTGCTGCAGATATCTCACCCAGTCTGTGGTCCGCAAGTCCGATGACCGCTACATCCAGAATCGCCTCATTGGTACGCAGGAAATCTTCGATCTGTACCGGATAGATATTCTCACCACCACTGATGATGACATCCTTCTTACGGTCAACCAGAAAGATAAATCCATCTTCATCTTCCATCGCCATATCCCCGGTATACAGCCATCCGTCATGCAGAACTTCTGCAGTTGCCTTCGGATCTCTGTAGTAACAGGTCATGACCCCAGGTCCTTTGACTGCAAGTTCTCCGGTCTCACCCTGCTTTACAATCTCGCCCTGTTCATCAATGATCTTCGCTTCCCATCCGTATCCGGCTTTACCGATTGCCCCGACTTTGTCGATATTATCCACACCCAGATGGACACATCCAGGTCCGATGGACTCACTTAAACCGTAGTTCGTGTCGTATTTGTGATCCGGGAAGTATTCTTTCCAGTGCTTGATCAGACTTGGCGGTACCGGTTGTGCTCCGATATGCATCAGTCTCCACTGATCCAGATCGTAATCTGCAATATCCATCTCTTTATTGTCAAGTGCAAGCAGAAGATCCTGTGCCCACGGTACTAACAGCCATACAATGGTACAGTGTTCTTCAGACACTGCCTGTAAAATCGTCTTCGGACTGGTTCCTTTTAACAATACAGCCTTTCCACCTGTCAACAGGCTTCCGAACCAGTGCATCTTAGCTCCGGTATGGTATAACGGAGGAATACACAAGAATACATCGTCCTTTGTCTGACCGTGATGGTTCTGCTCTGCTTTTGCCGCATGCATCAGTGATTCATGATTATGTAAGATTGCCTTCGGGAATCCGGTTGTTCCTGATGAGAAATAGATTGCTGCATCATCATCGTCATTCACATCAATCTTTGGTGACTGGCTGGAGCAGTTAGCAGTATGTGCATTGTAATCCTCTGCAAATCCCGGACATCCGTCTCCTACAAAGTATAACAGACGGCCTTTACTGATCTCATCTGCAATCTCTTCTACTCGTCCGATAAACTCTGGTCCAAATACCAGAATATCGATCTCTGCAAGTTCTACACAGTACTTGATCTCATCCGCAGAATAACGGAAGTTCAAAGGTACTGCCAGCGCTCCTGTCTTCAGTATTCCGAAATAGATTGGCAGCCATTCCAGACAGTTCATCAGGAGAATCCCCACTTTTTCCCCTTTTTTGATTCCTCTTTCAATCAGAAGATTAGCAAATCTATTTGCCTTTTCATTAAATACATTCCATGTAATCTCTCTTCTATAATAAGCTGCACGGGAAGGCTCTATCAAGTCGAACTCCTTCCATGTAGTTCTTTTTGTCTCCGGCATCTCCGGATTGATCTCTACCAGCGCAACGTCTTCTCCGTACAAGCGGCAGTTTTTCTCCAATATATCTGTAATCGGCATTGGAAAATTCCCCTTTCGTGTTCATTTCATACTTCTTATATTGTATGATCTTTTGCGTCTTTAGCTTTCGCACTTTAACGCTTTTATTCATTAAAGTCTATGATACTCAACTTTCCTCTAAATGTCAATCTATATTTGTATTATTTTCCATCCAATTAGATTTTTCTGCACTTTTGTTTGATTTTTCTGCTTCTCCGTCCTATAATAGGCAACGGGTGATAGAAAAATGAATTGGATACATAATCATAAACGTGCATTACTGCACATAAACCTTGCATTTATCGGCGGGCTGACCGGTGTCTATGCCATCTTAGTCCGCGGTGGTAACTTCGGTGCCGCACAGACCATGAATCTGATTGAAATGATCTT
>CAKRAT010000061.1 GCA_934295165.1 uncultured Dorea sp.
CCATCGAAAGAAGTGAAGGTAAGGCAAAACGTGTCATTGATAACAGAGGTTTATAAACAGGAGGAAATAACATGGGCATAAGTAATACCATACAACAGTTATCGGTTTTTTTGGAAAACAGAGAAGGACGTCTGGAAGAAGTATTGGATGTGCTGGCAAAAAGCAATGTGAATATCGTAGCACTGAGTCTTGCAGATACATCTGATTACGGAATGCTCCGTATGATCGTGTCAGATCCGCACAGGGGACGTGCGGCATTAAAAGAAGTAGGAATTACTTCTATGCTGACCGATGTTGTGGCACTCCGTGTTCCGCATGCAGCTGGTTCATTGAATAAAGCAATGCACCAGATCGTAGACGGTGAAGTGAACATTGAATATATGTATGCATTTGCCAACGGAGCTGATGCCGCAGCAGTTTTAAAGAGTGATGATCCGGCAAGAGTGATCGATATCCTGAAAGGGAGCGGATTTGACGTATATAGTGCAGATGAAGCATACCGCGCAAATCAATAAGTTAGAAAGAGGAACAATATGAGTGTAGACAAAATAAGCATTTTAAAAAAATTACGGGAAGCAGAAGCAATTTATGTATTGATGTCTGATTGCACCAGAATGCCTTTTGTAGTATGTGATCCGGAGACTTATGATGATCAGATACTGGTATTCTTTTCTGAAGATGAGGCATTGAAAGGCGGACAGGAGTATCTGAAAGAAGGCGATCCTTTAAAGATATTTAATATTGAAAATAAATATATGCTTCCATTTTACAGCAGTTTATTCCCGGCAGGAGTAAACTGTATGTGGATCGGAAAAGGTACGGAAGAAGAGATTAAGATCCAGCTTACGGATCTGGTCAGAAGACCGGAGCCGGAACCGGGAGAAGAACCGATTGAAAATCCGGGATTACAGATTACAGCTATGTACTTCATGCAAAAAGTACGAAAACAGAAAGAACTGAAGATTACGGAAGATATGGAAAATCTTCAGGAAGAACTGATGGTGCACTACCAGAATGGTACATTCATCACTGCAATCAGTGAAGAAAAGAAGATGCCGGTATTGAATAAGGATGACGGACAGGTATTATTACCGTTATTTACGGACATCCAGGAATTCCTGAAGTTCCAGAATAATGACCGGGACAAACAATATACCATGGGTATGTTAGAAGGAACAAAGATTCCGGAAGCGATGGGAGAAGGTATGACTGGAGTTGTAGTCAATCCGTTCGGAATTGATCTGCAGTTGAATATTTCAAGACCGCAGAAAGAAAATGCAGCGGAGTAAACTTGAAAGACAGATATAATAAAAGCCGGATAACGATGGTTATCCGGCTTTTCTCGTAATCTCTTTCATTAAGTCATGTATTACTTTTAAATATTCAAATCTGAAATAGCTATATTTTAATATAAAAAAGGTACATCAAAAACTTAGATTTATTATGATTAGAGTGGTGTTACATTAACAGCCTGTGGTCCTTTAGCGCCGTCTGTAACGTCGTATTCCACTTCCTGACCTTCTTCAAGTGTCTTGAATCCGTCCATGTTCAGTCCTGAATAATGAACAAATACGTCATGACCTTCAGCGTCAGAAATGAAACCGTAGCCTTTTTGGTTGTTAAACCATTTTACAGTACCTTTCATGATTATACCTCCATAAAATATTCTTAAATCACGCAGTTATATGAGAAATCTATAAAATGCGCTATTGTCAGATTAGCATATATTGATAAATACGTCAATGGATAACAGGAATGTTTTTGTGTTTTTGTACAAAGATCAATATACTTGACGAATGAACGTCAAACGTGTAAAGTATTATTGTTCAAATTAACAAAAGATTTAAAAGGTTGGAAAAACTATGATTACATTGACTGGAAAAAAGATATCGGAAGGAATTGCAATTGGAAGGCTTTCCTTTTATAAGCGTGATACAAAAGAGATCCGCAGGATTTATGTCAAAGATGTAGAAAAAGAAGTAATGCGTTTTCAGAAAGCCAGACAGAAAGCATTGCAGGAACTGCGTGATCTGTATGATTTGGCCGCCAAGGATGTCGGAGAAGCGAATGCTGCAATTTTTGAGATGCAGCAGATGATTCTGGAAGATCAGGAGATCATCCGTCAGATTACAAGTATTATCGTAGAACATAAGCTGAATGCAGAATATGCAGTAAAGAATGCAATTGAGAATGTACTGGCAAGTGCTTCAAAAAGTAATAAGAACTATGTGCAGGGACACGAAGCAGATGTAAAAGATGTGTCAACACGGGTCTTACGGATTCTCGCAAGAGCGTGGAAGGATAAGATGCTGACGGATGAACCATTTATTCTTGCGGCAGGAGAACTTTATCCAAGTGAAGCAGTAAAACTTGACAAAAGCAGGATTCTGGGATTTGTGACCAGATATGGAACCATCAATTCGCACACGGCGGTACTTGCAAGAACGAAAGGAATCCCATCGGTGATCGGACTGGGAGAATCTTTGAAAAAAGAATACGAAGGCAAGACGATCATCATCGATGGTTTTGAAGGAAAAGTGTATATTGAACCGGATTACACGACGATTTCCAAGATGAAGCAGAAACAGGACGAGAATCACACGCAGGTACAGAATCTGGAACGTCTGAAGGGAAAAGAGAATATTACTCAGAGCGGACAGAAGATTGATGTATGTGCCAACATCGGAACAAGGGAAGATATTGAAAATGTACTGCGGAGCGACGCTGGTGGAATCGGATTATTCCGCAGTGAATTCGTATATATTGAAAACGGAACCAAACTGCCGACAGAAGAGCAGCAGTTTCAGGTATACCGTCTGGCTGCAGAGGCGATGGGAACCAAAAAGGTTGTGATCCGTACCGCCGATCTGGGAGGAGAAAAGCAGGCAGAATGTCTGGACCTTGGAGAAGAAAGAAATCCGGAGATTGGATACAGGGGAATCCGTGTGTCTCTGGATAAGGATGAGATTTTCAAGACACAGCTCAGGGCAATTTTACGTGCATCCGCTTATGGAAATATGTCAATTATGTTTCCGATGATCACAGATGTAGAGGAAGTTAAACAGGCAAAATTAATCCTGGAAAAGATAAAGAAGGAATTGAAAGATGAGAAAGTTCCGTTCAACGAAGAGATAAAGGTCGGAGTCATGATCGAGACACCGGCGGCAGTTATGATCAGCGGGGAATTAGCAAGAGAAGCTGATTTCTTCAGTATCGGAACCAATGATCTGACGCAGCTGACGCTGGGAATGGATAGAACGAACTCTAAACTGGAGCGTTTTTATAATACGCATCATCCGGCTTTACTTAAAATGCTGCGTATTATTGCAAATAATATTCATCTGGAAGGAAAGAAAATCGCATTATGCGGTGATCTTGCAGCGGACTTAAGTCTGACAGAGAAATTCATCCAGATGGGAATCGATGAGTTATCTGTAGCACCGAATCAGGTACTGGCTTTGAGAAAAAAAATAAGAGAGATACAGTAGCAGTTATCGTTATCTTATTTTTTGAGAGCATAAGGAGGAAAAGAGAAACATGTTGGAAAAATTATTTAAGCTCCGTGAGAACGGAACCGATGCCAGAACGGAAGTTATGGCAGGTATCACTACGTTCATGACTATGGCGTACATCCTTGCAGTCAACCCGAGTATCCTGTCTGCGACAGGAATGGATTCTGGTGCGATCTTCACATCGACAGCACTGGCAGCAATGATCGGTACATTTATGATGACGCTCTTCGCTAATTATCCATTTGCACTGGCACCTGGAATGGGACTGAATGCGTATTTTGCGTATACCGTAGTTCTTGGAATGGGGTATAAGTGGGAAGTTGCATTAACAGCTGTATTTGTAGAAGGTATTGTATTCATCGTGCTTTCACTTACGAATATCCGTGAAGCGATCTTTAACGCAATTCCTAAGAATCTGAAATCCGCAGTCAGTGTCGGTATCGGATTGTTCATTGCATTTATCGGACTTCAGAATGCAAATATCGTAGTAGGAGGTTCCACACTTCTGCAGTTATTCTCTGTTGAGGGATATAACAGTGCCAAGGGCGTGGAGGCATCTATGAATAACGTAGGAATTACTGTTCTTCTTGCACTGATCGGTGTAGGAATCACAGGAATTCTGGTAATCAAAAATGTAAAGGGAAATATCTTATGGGGAATCCTGATCACATGGATACTCGGAATTATCTGTCAGATGGCAGGCATCTATGTACCAAATCCGGAAATCGGATTCTACAGCCTGCTTCCGGACTTCAGTCAGGGATTCGCAATCCCGAGCATTATGCCGGTATTTGGAAAGCTTGATTTCAGCGGAGTATTCTCCCTGAACTTTATCGTTGTAATCTTTGCATTCTTATTTGTAGATATGTTCGATACGATCGGAACGCTGATCGGTGTATCTACAAAAGCAGGTATGTTAGATGAAGAAGGACACCTTCCGAATATCAAAGGTGCGTTGATGGCTGATGCGGTTGCAACAACGATCGGAGCAGTACTTGGGACAACAACGACTACAACATTCGTAGAGAGTGCATCAGGAGTATCCGAAGGAGGAAGAACGGGACTGACTTCTGCTACAACAGCCATTTTATTCGGACTGTCACTGTTCCTGTCGCCGATATTCCTTGCAATTCCATCATTTGCAACAGCACCGGCACTGATCGTAGTAGGATTCTACATGCTGACGAACGTGACACACATTGACTTTGATGACTTTTCAGAAGCACTGCCATGCTACATCTGTATTCTGGCTATGCCATTCTTCTACAGTATCTCAGAAGGTATCTCAATGGGAGTTATCTCTTATGTGATCCTGAACCTGATGACTGGAAAAGCCAAAGAAAAGAAGATTAGTGCATTAATGTATGTGCTTGCGGTATTATTCATATTGAAATATATCTTTCTGTAAAATATAATAGAAAGAGGAGAACGAAAAGAGATCGGTGTTTCCGGTCTCTTTTCTGACTTATCAAAGTATCCTGTAGGGGAAGCCGGTGGCAGCTCTGAAAGGTATATGAAGGAGAACGAAAGTATGAATTTACTTACGATGGAACATATTACAAAGGCCTATACCGACCGCGTCCTTCTGAACGATGTTGCATTCAGCATCAATGAGAATGAGAAGATTGGTGTGATTGGTATCAATGGGATGGGAAAGTCTACACTGTTAAAAGTAGCAGCGGGAATCGAACCCTGCGATGAAGGCAAGATCAGTATGGGTAATCAGGTGAAAATCTGTTATCTTCCGCAGACACCGGAATTTGAAGAGGGAACGACAGTTCTCCGTGCAGCAATTGCAGATAATGTAAATGAGTTGAACCAGTGGACGATTGAGGCAGATGCCAGATCTATGCTGAATCAGCTTGGTTTCTATGATTATGATGAGAAGGTAGAACACATGTCCGGCGGGCAGAAGAAGAGGATTGCGCTGGTCAATGCACTATTGACACCGGCAGATATCCTGGTACTGGACGAGCCGACAAACCACCTGGACAATGCGATGTCAGAATGGCTGGAAGAATATCTGATTGGATTCCGCGGTGCTATCCTGATGGTTACACATGACCGTTATTTCCTGGATCGTGTAGCGACCAGAATTGTGGAAGTGGATCAGGGAAAATTATACAGTTATCCGGGAAATTATTCCGGGTTTGTCAAGTTGAAAGCGGAGCGGCAGGATATGGCACTGGCTACGGAACGGAAGAGAAAGAGTCTTCTCCGTACGGAGCTTGAATGGCTGGGAAGAGGTGCAAGAGCCAGAAGTACGAAGCAGAAGGCTCACATTGACCGTATCAAAGCGATGCAGGAAATCAAGGACATTCAGGAAGAAAAGAGAGTCGTGCTGGATTCAGTGGCATCCCGTATGGGAAATAAGACGATCGAACTTGCGGATATCAGCAAATCCTATGGTACAAGGAAGCTGATCGGTGATTATAGCTATATATTCCTGAAAAATGACCGTATTGGAATTATTGGACCAAATGGCTGCGGAAAGACGACACTTCTTAAGATCATCAATGGGATTGTCAAACCGGACAGTGGAACGATAGATATCGGACAGACGATCAGGATCGGATATTTCTCACAGGAGAATGAGTATATGGATGCGTCCATGAAGGTGATTGATTATGTAAAAGAAGTAGGAGAATATGTCACAACATCGGACGGAAAAATCACGGCATCCCAGATGCTGGAACGATTCTTATTCGACGGAGCCATGCAGTGGTCGGAGATTGAGAAGCTTTCCGGAGGAGAAAAGAGAAGGCTGTACCTGATGCGGGTTCTGATGAGTGCACCGAATGTATTGATCCTGGATGAGCCGACCAATGATCTGGACATTCAGACACTGACCATTCTGGAAGATTATCTGGATCACTTTGACGGAATCATCATTACGGTATCGCATGACCGATATTTCCTTGACCGTATCGTGAACCGTATCTTTTCATTTGAAGGAGACGGAAAGGTACGGCAGTTTGAGGGTGGATATTCGGATTACCTGATCCGCAAAGAACTGGAAGGTCTGGATACAGAGATGTCGTTGAAAGGACATACTGCCGGAACGGAAGAACAGCCGGAGAAAGCAGAAAGTTCTTCCAAAAACACATGGAAGCAGAGAGAAGCAAAGCTTAAGTTCACGTTCAAAGAGCAGCGAGAGTTTGAGACAATCGATGATGACATTGCAAAGCTTGAAGAAAAGATCGAAACACTGGATGCACAGATTGCAGCCAATGCGACCAATTCCGTGAAATTACGGGAGCTTATGGAGAAGAAAGAAGAAACCGAGAATGCACTGGATGAAAAGATGGATAGGTGGGTATATCTGAATGATCTGAATGAAAAGATCCAAAATGCAAAACAACAGGGATAAATCTGAGTGTATAAAAGGCAGCCTGCAGATAATAAAAGATAAGAACCTGACAGGATATGAAGAAAAGACAAGGAGGAGATAACATGAACTGGACAAGAGAAAGACTGAAAACAAACGGCAAGATTGCATTTAAGAAGAATTACTGGGCATGTGTGGCTGTGGCAGTGATCATGGGAATCATCACAGGACTGAGTGGAGTAAATGGAGGCAGAAGTGGAAGCGGTGCTTCGCAGAGTAGTTATTACGGAGATGAAGGAATCTTTTCGTTCCATTCCGGATGGGGAGTTTCGGTTGCCGGACTGGCAGTTGCAATGGCCGTAGTTATAGCAGCTCTGGTAATATGGGCATTGAAGGTATTCGTTGGAAATCTTCTTGAAGTAGGTGGAAAACGTTTCTTTGTATTGAATAAGACTGAGAATCCGGGTGTTGGAACGATGTTTGATACATTTCGTTCCGGACATTATGTGAATGTTGTACTGATAATGTTCCTGAAAAATCTGTTTACATCTTTATGGACGTTACTGCTGGTTATTCCTGGAATCGTAAAACATTATGAATACCTGATGATCCCGTACATTCTTGCCGAAAATCCGGGAATGGATAGAAAAGAAGCATTCCAGATCAGTAAACGTATGATGGACGGGCAGAAGATGGAGACATTCCTTTTGGATCTGTCGTTCATTGGATGGATTTTCCTTTCTGTTATCAGCTGCGGAATGGTGGGAATCTTCTATGTTGGACCATACAGAGAAGCAACATATGCAGAATTATACGCTTTCAATAAGGCAAAAGCATACGAGGAAGGATATATCCGATAATGGCGATTAACAAATCAATGAGAAGGGTGTTAAAGGCTCTGTCGTTTGATGGAATTGAAGTGGAGGCTTCAAGACATCTGGCGAATTTAAAAGCGATCGATCCGATGAAGATTTTTCATAAGACGATCGATTATAAAATCTATAACGGGGATCATCAGATCCCGGTGAGGATATTTCTTCCAGGCGAGAAGATGGAGGATGATCTGCCGGTATTTTTGTTCTTTCACGGTGGCGGATGGGTAACGGAAAATATTGATAATTATGAAAGAATCTGTGCCCGTCTTGCATCAGCTACGGAGCACATCGTGGTATCGGTAGAATACAGACTGGCACCGGAATATCCATTCCCGATAGGGTTTTATGACTGCTATATGGCGGCAAAGGCCATGTTCACGAACCGCTTTATCCTGAATACAGATCCGGATAAGATTACATTGATCGGGGACAGTGCAGGCGGTAATCTGGCAGCGGCTGTTTCGCTGATGGCAAGAGACCAGGGAGAATTTCTGCCAAAAAGACAGATTCTGATCTATCCGGCAGTGAATAATGATTATAGTGAGAATTCCCCGTATCTGTCGGTCAGACGTTATGGGACGGAATATCTTCTGACGGCAGGAAAGATGAGGGATTATATTGATTTCTATGCTTCTGCGGAAGAAGATAAGAAGAGCAAATATCTTGCACCTCTGATGGAGACGGATTACAGTAACCAGCCAGATACACTGATTTTAACGGCAGAGTGTGATCCACTAAGAGATGAGGGAGAAGAGTATGGAAGGCGTCTGAAAGAGGCGGGTAACCGGGTAGAGGTACATCGGATTCAGGATGCACTTCATGGATTTTTCGCACTGGGAGTAAAATATTACCATGTGCAGGAAAGTTTTGCAATCATTAATCGTTTCCTGAGCAGCTATACACGGACGGAAAGCGGAAGGAGTGCTGATTCGTCAGATGATGAATAGCAGTAGGAAGATAAGGGGGAGAAGCAGTGTTTGAACAAAAACGTGCTTACTGGAGAAGTCTGGATAATGCGGCAAAGTTATTTTCCGCAGCCAGCAGCCCGAAAGATACCAGAGTATTCCGGTTCTATTGCGAGCTGAAAGAAGAAGTAAAAGAAAGTGTCCTGCAGGAGGCATTGGACCAGACCATCGAGAAATATCCTGTATTCTTATCAGTTATGAGAAAAGGTCTGTTCTGGCACTATCTGGAGAAGAGTGAGTTAAGACCGATAGTAAGGGAAGAATATAAAGAACCATGCAGCAGTCTGTATGTACGGGATAAAAAGACACTTTTATTTGAAGTGACATATTATAAGAAACGGATTAATTTTGAAGTATTTCATGCGCTGACTGACGGAACTGGTGCGACAGAATTCTTAAGAGAACTGGTGAAGAATTATCTGTATCTGGTTCATAAAGAAAGGCTGGAACCGGTTGAATTGTCAGACCAGTATCTGACGGTAAAGGATCAGGAGGATGACAGCTTCAGCCGGTATTATGATCCGGATTTCCCAAGAAAGAAAAAGAAGAAGATCAAGGCAGTCCAGATCAAAAAGAGCGGAAAAGGATACGAAGAACTGCAGGTCAATGAAGCCGCTATGCCGGTAAAAGAACTGTTAGGGATAGCCAGGGAAAAAGGTGTATCTATGTCAGTGCTGCTGACGGCTGCATTTATCTGTGCGATCCATGAAGAGATGAGCCGGATGCAGGAAAAGAAGCCGGTTATCCTGATGGTTCCGGTGAACTTAAGAAAGATTTTCCCATCAGATTCGATGCTGAATTTCTTCGGTTATATAGAACCAGGGTATCAGTTCGGAGAGGGAAAAGATTCCTTTGAAGATGTGCTGGAAGTAGTAAAAATATATTTTAAGGAGAATCTGTCCAAAGAACATATGGCGGGGCGGATGAATGAGCTGATCGCAATGGAAAAGCACAAGATATTAAAATGGGCACCATTGGAGCTTAAGAACCGGTGTATCCGTGCGGGAGCCAAGATGGCGGAGCAGGAAGTGACGGCAGTGCTTTCTAATATGAGTGTGGTGAAGATGCCGGAGGATTATGCGGAGTATATCAAAAAATTCGGGGTATATACCAGCACGAACCGGACGGAATTGTGTATCTGTTCTTTCAAAGATACGCTTTCACTCAGTTTTACATCACGATATGACAGCACGAATATCCAGCGGAATTTCTACCGGATACTGAAAGAGCTCGGTGCATCTGTTACGGTGGCAGAACCGGATTTTCCCAAAGATGCAAGACCGAATTATGAAGGAAAGAAAGTATTGCAGATATTTACATTCTGCTGTATTGCGGCAATTGTGATCAGTATGATGACAGATATCATTATATCGCCCGGTGTACACTGGTCGGTATTCGTGGCGGCTGGATGTGCAACGATGTGGCTTACAATGGCGGTCGGGTATGTGAAGCGGTTCAATCTGTTGAAGAATGCGGCTTGGCAGCTTCTGATCATGTCCGTCATTTGTGTATTGTGGGATTTCGGAACCGGATGGCGGGGATGGTCGGTAAATATCGGAATTCCGGATATCTGCCTGCTGATACAGGTCGTAATGCTGATTATATCCAGAATACGGTCATTATCACCAAGAGCGTATATGATCTATTATGTAATGGCATCGGTGTATTCTATGATACTGCCGTTAGTATTGCTCTTGGCAGGTGTGGTTCGGTACAGAACACCGTCTGTTATCTGCATCGGCTGCAGTTTCCTGCTGATGATTGGGCTTATCATGTTCAAAAGAAAAGAGTTTAAAGAAGAAATGCATAAAAAATTTCACGTTAGCTGATACTGATAAAAAGGAAAATATTGGTGGATCTGGTGGTGTATGGTGTTTTTGAGAGAAATTCCTAAAAAATTCTTACATCGAAAAAATGGTTGTGATATAATAGATATATCAAGAGTTTATGTCAGCGCGTTTACAAATTTCATAATACGATACCAGAAAAATGGCGTGCAGTTCGATATAACTTCGGATTGTGCGCTTTTTTAGCGTTGTCATACATCTGCAGGTTACCATGAGAGAAGCTTTTAGAACAGGAGGCAGAAATGTTCAAAATAGGAGATTATGTGGCGCATTATAAGGAGGGCGTCTGCGAAGTAGTAAATATTGGTAAGATTGACATGGGCAGTTCGGACAAAGAGTATTATACGTTAAAACCGGTATATGATGCAGGTGGGACGGTATACACACCGATCGACAATAAGAGGGATCAGATCAGACAGTTGATCACAAGAGAAGAGGCAGAAAAGCTGCTCAAAGAGATGCCGGAGATTGACACGATCGGCGTGTCGGATGAAAAGCAGAGGGAAGGAATGTACAAAAACGCGCTGTTACACAATCAGTGCAGGGTGTGGATCTCACTGATCAAGACTTCGTATGGAAGGAATAAGAAGCGCTTACTGGCTGGAAAAAAGACGATCAACGTAGACGAGAGATATATGTCCAGTGCCGAGAAGTTCCTGTATGGGGAACTGGCAGTGGTGATGGAGATCCCGAGGGATAAAGTCAGCGGATATGTGAAAGAGCATCTGGATGCGGAGCTGGTATAGACGGATATATAAGGAGATAGGAACTGCTGTTGGCAGGTTCTTGCGAATATATGATAATTAAAATAATGCTGCAAAACTGAGAAGTGTTTGCAGCATTATTTTTTAGTTGCTATGAATTCAGAAGAAGCTGACGGTGGCAAGTTCTCTGTATTAGTTAGAAGCTGCGGTATCTTTGACAGCCTTTTCTGCATAAGTAGTAGTTACGAGATCCTTGTAAGGCGCACGTTCTTTTAGCTCCCCGGCTTCTTCTAAGATATCCTGAAGGAGATCGAAGCTTTCCTGCCGGAAGATCAGATCTTTTTTCCACGTATCCTGTTCATAGTAACGGGAAACGATGGTTGTAATCGTATCCAGTGTGGTTTCTTTGAACTGTGGAGCGATTGCCTGAGCAATGTCTTTCGGTGTGTGTGATGCCACATAGTCCATGCCTTTTTGCAGTGCATTGGTGAATCCCTGGATGACTTCCGGATGTTTATCGATGTAACTCTTCTTTGCAGAGAAAGCAGTATATGGAACATAGCCGCTGTCTGTTCCGAGAGAGGCAACGACGTATCCCTTACCCTGTTTTTCAAGATTGGTTGCACCTGGTTCGAATTCTACGGTGAAATCGTAATCGGATTTATCTTCTGCGAAAGCAGCAGCCGTAGAACCGAAATCAATGTTCTGGTCAATTGTAAGGTCTGAAGCTGGATCAATCTGGTTCTGCTTTAAGATATACTCAAATACCATTTCAGGCATGCCGCCTGTCGTCACTAATACCATGTAAATAATCATCTGATAGCTGTTTTGCAGTGATTTCTGCTGATATGT